>JANNFC010000343.1:0-2113 GCA_031379405.1 Betaproteobacteria bacterium
CCCCTATCACATCACCCAGCGGGGCAATCGTCGCGAGCAGGTTTTCTTTACCGATGAAGATTGCCAAGCCTATCTCGGGTGGTTAAAGGAATATGCCGAGAAACACGAGGTCGATATTCTGGCTTATTGCCTCATGACCAACCATATCCACCTGGTCGCGGTACCGAAGACCGAGGAAGGATAAGGGTAGCGTCCCCTTTTTCAGGCGGCCAAGCACCTCTGCCGTGCACTGCACGCCTGGAAGGAGAGAAATCGCCCGTCAGGCGCGAGCTTGCGCCGGGCGTCTCTCACGCTCGCGTGCAGCCCGCTTGGACAAGAGCTGCTCAAATGCGTAACTGGCCCCGGGACGCCTACTGGTCAAAAGTAATCTCGTCGTATATCTGGTCCAGCGTCAAACCGATTCCCACGCTTTCGAGCCGGCAGATCGTATGACCTTCGACCGGTACCTCGTCCCAGGAGCCGGCGGGAGTGCGCAAATGGATCTCCACCTTGCGTTCCTTGGAGGAAACTAGAACGTACTCCTTCAGGCTCGATAGTTCTTTGTAACAGTCTTGCTTGACGCTGCGGTCGAATGCCTCGGTCGAGTCCGACAGCACTTCGATAATGAGGGTAGGCTCGAACACGGTCAACGGATCGCGCTGGTCGCGCGCCGAACAGGACACCAGTACGTCTGGATAAAAGTATCCATTCCGGGATGTAACATGTACGCGGACATCACCCATGAAGGTCCCGCAATTCGTACCTCGGAGATGACGGCGTAGCGCGAAGGCGATGTTTTGAGTGATCGTGTTATGCGCTTTTCCGCCACCCGCCATGCCTGAAGGAGCAATCCCCTGCCAGTCGTAAATGACGCCGTCGAGGTATTCATGCCGGGTCTGGGATTTTTCCTCCAGCGCGAGATATTCTTCGGAGGTAATGTGGGCAACTGTTTTGAGTGTCGTGCTCATATCACGCACAAATACAGACCAGGGATGGGAATTGTACGCGCTCAGATGGGAAACCGGCTGAGTTTGTGGAAGACCATGACTCAGGGAGACAAGCAATGAAAGAACGAGAACTGATTTCCTCCGGATCGAGCTTTGAAATGATCGCGGGCTTTAGTCGCGCCGTTGTGGACGGAGATTGGGTGTTTGTCAGTGGTACCACCGGCTATGATTACACCACCATGATCATTAGCGACGCTGTCGTTGAGCAAGCGCGGCAAACATTCGAGAACATCAAATCAGCGCTCGCACAAGCTGGTTGTACCCTGGCTAATGTCGTGCGTGTGCGCTATTACCTCACGGACCAACGCTACTTCAACGAACTGGGGCCTGTCTTTGGAGAGTATTTCGGTGACACCCGTCCCGCGGCCACCGCGCTGATTTGCCAGTTGGTGGATGCGGCCATCAAGATAGAAATCGAAGTCACTGCGCGAAAGATTGGAGCATAGGGTAGGAAAGAGTTCGTTTTAGCATCCTCCCGAGGGGTGTCATGGCTGACATTAGAGATTGGCTGAGCGAAGCAGCGTTTCCACACCCGCCGCGGCGCCCGTGCAATCCGAGGCGTCCCAAGCTCGCGCGAAGCGCCGCCAGCTCACCGTTCTCTTCTGCGATCTGGTCGGCTCCACCGAGTTGTCACAGCGCTTCGATCCCGAGGAGTACCGCGAACTGGTGCGGGCCTACTAGTCCGTCTGCAGTGAGGTTATTGCGAGATACGAAGGGCACGTTGCTCAGTATCTCGGTGACGGGCTGTTGGTGTATTTCGGCTTCCGGCAGGCCCATGAAGACGACGCGCAGCGCGCGGTCAGCGCAGGCCTAGGCATTGTTGATGCAATCTCCACATTGCGCACATCGGGCGTGGAGTTGTCGGTACGCGTGGGCATTCATATGGGGCTCGTCGTGGTGGGGAAGGTGGGCACGGGCGCGACGCGTGAGCAACTTGCGCTGGGCGATACACCAAACGTGGCTGCAAGGCTTGGCGGCACCCGATGCCGTGTTAATGAGTGATTACACTTATCGATTGGCCAGCGGGAACTTCGCATGCCAGGACCTTGGGTCACACCAACTCAAGGGCGTGGCTAAGCCCGTGCATGCTTGGCAGGCAATCGCGCAGACCGCCAGTGAGAGCCGCT
>JANNFC010000382.1:0-1750 GCA_031379405.1 Betaproteobacteria bacterium
GGCAACCGCTGCGCGCTCGAATGGGTGCTCGACCAGTACAAGGAAAAGAAGCCCAAGGACCCGACCATTCGCGCGAAGTTCGACACCTACCGCTTTGCCGACCACAAGGAAAAAGTGATAGCCCTGCTGATGCGCGTGGCCACGGTGAGCGTGGAGACGGTGCGGATCGTCGAGGCGATGAAGGGTGGGGCGCGGTGATGGATTTAGCTTCGGCGGGCGGGCTGCTCGATCAATTCCGCGCCTTGGCGGCCGAGACGGAGTGGCTGGATTTCAAGGAAGCGAAACATTCCTTTGATCTCGACGATTTGGGAAAGTATGTCTCTGCCATAGCCAACGAGGCCAACCTCCATGAGCAGGCTTGCGGATGGCTTGTGTTTGGCGTCAGGGACCGTCAAGATCCAGCCACCGGCATGCGCGCCGTGGTCGGCAGTTCATTCAAGGCGGGCTCTCAGGCTCTCAATGCTTTGAAGCTCATCGTGTCCCAGGGAACGTCACCCGCAATGACCTTTTCGCAGGTACTGGAAATTCCGCACTCGGACTGCGCTCCTGGCTCCCGCGTGATCATGTTCCGGATTCCGCCCGCGCCGCGCGGCACGCCCGTGGCCTGGAAGGGGCACTACTACGGACGAGCCGGCGAGTCGTTGGTGGCGCTTGGGTCGAAGTTCGAATTGATCCGAATGCAAGCGGCCGCGTTCGACTGGACCGCTCACTGCTCAACGCGGGATTGGTCGCTTCTGTCTCCGTTGGCGGTTCCGAGGGGGCGCGGCTTGTATGAGTCCAAACACCCCAAACGGGCAAGCGAGGCACGGCTGTGGAGCGACGAAAGATTCCTGACGAAACTCCGACTCGCCCGCGGCGGCGCACTGACTCGTGCCGCGCTGTTGTTGTTCGGCGCTGCATCGGCGGTATCGGTTCTGGGCGACGTCTCTCCCCGCCTGACGTGGCGGTTGTCCGAGGGTGCTGGTGAGCTACTGGACTACGAACATTTCTCACTGCCATTCGTCATTGCCATTGACGCGCTGGTGGCCAAGGTGCGCGTTCATACAGTGCGCATTCTTCCACCGGGCCAACTGGCGCCACTTGAGTTGCCAAACTACGACGCTTGGGTATTGCGCGAGGCGCTGTTGAATTGCGTAGCCCACCAAGACTATTCGCTCGGGGGGCGCGCGGTGGTAACCGAGTCGCCCGAAGCACTGCAGTTTTCGAACGCAGGTACGTTCATTCCGGAGTCCGTGGATCGGGTGCTGAACTCGACCGCTGCGATTCATTTCTATCGAAACCCGTGCCTGGCCGATGCGATGGTCGAACTCGGCCTGATCGACACGATTGGCAGTGTCATCAAGCGGATGTATCGCACGCAGCGCGAGCGTCACTTTCCGATGCCGGACTTCGAGATCGAAACCGCGCCGCCGACGGTGAGCGTGCGCATTCATGGGCGGGAGATCGATCCGGCATTCACGCGAACCCTGCTCTCTGTGACAGACCTGTCGCTCGCTGACGTTGTGGCTTTGGATCATGTACAGAAACGGCGCCCGGTTGATTCGCGCGTGCTCGCAGAGTTGCGAAGACGCAATCTCGTGGAGGGGCGCGCACCGTCGATCTATATTGCCGCAGCGGTGGCCGATGCAGTCAATCAGCGGGGGCAGTACGCGCGCAATCACGGCTTGCAGAAGCCGGTGTTGAAGGAGCTTGTCTTGAGCCTGATCGACAAGTTCGGGAAGGCTACACGCGAAGAAATCAACCAAACGCT
>JANNFC010000394.1:0-12700 GCA_031379405.1 Betaproteobacteria bacterium
GTGGCGGGTGGTGATGGCGTCTTGCTGCGCAGGCGATTGATCTGCTTCACCATGACGAAGATAACCAAAGCCAGCAGAATGAAATTGATCAGCACCGTGATGAAGTTGCCGTAGGCGATCACCGGTACGCCAGCTTTGCGAAGCGCTTCGAGCGTCGGTGGAACGGCGGGCGGATTCGCCAGCGGAATGTACAACTGGGAGAAATCCGGTTTACCCAGCAACCCCGATAGCACGGGCATGATGAGATCATTCACTGCCGAATCCACGATCTTGGCGAAGGCCGCGCCGATGATGACGCCGACCGCAAGATCCACTACATTGCCCCGGCTGGCAAACTCGCGAAACTCCGATATGAACGCTTTCATGATCTCCTCCTGTTATGGTTGTATGGATCATTAGGGTGGGGAGTTCTTCGAAAACCCCCGCCCGGCTAGTTTAGTACATCGCGTAGGGTGCATTCCATGCACCACTGCGCATTCGATAAAGGTGCGCAGTCAGCCCAACCAATTTCATGGAATCCAAGGAGCCTTTCGCACACCATGCTGCGTAGAACGCACCCTACGCAGTTCGGACGTGCCAACTATGTTGGGGGTTCGTTGTGTTGAGCGATTCGCGCCCTGACCCGGTCATTTGCCACCTGGACCGGCGTGCGGCCAAGTTCTTGTGCATCCCGAAGAACGGACTGCGTGATGGCGCGAATTCGCTCCACTGCAGCGAGCACGGCCGCGGGCCGGTCATCGATGCTTTCCTGATGGAAGTCGATCACGCCGCCGGCATTGGCGAGGTAGTCGGGCACATAGAGTATGTTGCGTTGGTGAAGCAATGACGCGTAGTCGTCTTGCATGAGTTGGTTGTTGGCGCCGCCGCAGATCACGCGTACATTGAGACGTGGGATGGTATGGCCATTCAGTATGGAACCTAGGGCGCAGGGAGAGAAGATATCGACTTGCTGTTGGTAGATTTCGTCAGGCGCGACGGGTGTGGCGTTTAACTCACTCGCTGCACGGCGCACGCGTTGCGCGTTGAGGTCGCTTACAAACAGTTTCGCGCCGTGCGCATACAGGCGGTCGCACAATGGGCGGCCAACGTTACCCAGCCCCTGTACGGCGACTCTCAATCCAGTGAAGTCGCTTTGCCCGTATACATGCTCGACCGCAGCCACCATGGCGTTGAAGACGCCGTATGCGGTGACTGCCAGCGGCTGTTGCGCGCACTGCGAAGCGGCGGCGGTGTGCTGCGTAACTTTTCGCATGATGGCGAGATCGGCCAAGGTAGTGCCCACGTCATCGGCGATGATGTAGCGCCCGCCGAGTTCTTCCACGGCGTGGCCCACGGCGAGGAGTAACTCGGGTGTCTTGTCGCGGGCCGGGTCGCCAACGATTACGGATTTCCCACCGCCAAAAGGCAGGTCGCAGATAGCGGACTTGAAAGTCATGCCGCGAGATAAGCGCAGTGCATCGGTGAGTGCATCTTCCTCGTGGGCGTAAGGCCACATGCGGCATCCGCCGAAGGCAGGTCCGAGGACACTGCTGTGAATTGCCATAATGGCTCTTAGGCCGCTTGCAGCGTCGCGTACGTAGAGTACGCGCTCGTGTTCGTCGTAGTCGGTATGCTCGAACACTAAGCGCAGCGTGCTTGCACAGTGGTCGCCGACAAGCACAACTCGGTGAATAGTATTTGCGCGGCGATGTGTGCGGTGTTGGTGGTGGCGTCGTATTGCGGGGCGACTTCGACCACGTCTGCGCCTACCAGGTCGATACCATTCATGCCACGCACGATGGCAAGTGCTTCGCGCGAAGTACCGCCGCCGACCTCCGGCGTTCCGGTTCCTGGCGCGAAGGCAGGGTCGAGGAAATCAACGTCGAAGGAGAGATAGGTCGGGCCTTCACCCACCACCGCGCGCGCTTTAGCGATGACGGCGTCCAGGCCCATCTTCACCATCTCTTCGGTGTGGATCACAGTCATCCCGGATTCGTAGGAAAACTCCCAGAGGTATTCCGCACCGCCGCGAACGCCGATCTGTATGGTGCGTTGCGGATCGAGCACGCCATCGAGAACGGCTTGGCGAAACGGACCGCCGTGATGAAATTTGGAACCCTCGTAAATACCACCGGTGTCGCAGTGCGCGTCCAGGTGCACCATACCAACGGGGCGATCCCGTCCGATGGCACGTAAGATCGAGTAACTGATGGAGTGGTCGCCGCCGACCGCCAGCGGAATCACTCCGGTGGCGACGATGGCGGTGAAGAACGCTTCGATGTCCGCATGGCAAGAAGCCAGGTCGAATCGGCTGCGCATGGGTACATCGCCGATGTCTGCTGCGCGCACGATATTCGCAGGGGCCATGCGCAGGACATGCTCGTAAGGCCCGATTCTTTCTACGGCGCGCACCGCTCTGGGGCCCAAGCGCGCGCCCGCACGATTGGTGACGCCAAGATCCATGGGTACACCGATCAGCGCTACATCCAGATCCGCGATGGCCTTGCTTTGCAGTGCATCGCGCAGATAGGGCAGTGCGAGGAAGGTACCCGGTTCGGCGTAGGGTGGCTTGCGTTGTTCGCCGTGCTTGAACTGCGAATTGGCAACTTGTAGAAACTCGGCGTTGAAAATCTCCCCGCCCTTGCCCCCGCCGAAGCGGGCGCGCAGTCGTTCTAGGAGAGTCTTGTCCATTCCCCTGGTTACCGGAACTTCACCCCCACGCTGGGATCACCGGGTAAGCCAAGATACTGAACCGTGACGACGAGGCCGGGGCTAGGTGTGTGCCCTGGGAAGAAGGCACCCACGCTGATGCGATCGCTCATTTGGATGCGCTGGGCATTTTGTTCCAAGTCCTTCGCCAACCACTGCAGGGCGGCGATGGGGTTACCCAGCATTTCGTTGCCTTGTGCTCGCCCCAGTTCATTACCATCCTGATCGCGCATGATGACGATCATGTTGGCGAGATCGTCGAGAAACTCCTGGGTGGCGCGCACGGGGATGGGCGCGCCCAGTATGCCCAGCCGTGTGCCCATGTTGGTGGCGACCAGATGCAGTGGTGTTACGGGTATTTCCTCTTGCAACATCAGATCGGACAATTCTATGAAAGGCATGATGTGCGAGATATGGGACAGCGCTTCCAAGGGCGTGCGCGCCTCCAGCAGATCATAGTCCTTGATCACCAGGATCAGGTCCGCAGTGACGTTCGGTCGTGCGCCGAAATTGGAGTGCACCGTCGCGCCGTTCTTCAGGAACATTTTTTCGTAGAGGAAAGCGCGCTGAGGAGTCTGGGTTTGATATTGCTCGCGTACGCTGTTGCTGGTGAAGGCGGCCTTGTATCCCACCATCACTCCCATGCTGCGGCCGATTTCGGCGGCGAGCATGCCTTGCGCGCAGTAGGCTTCTTCCATGTTGCGCACGTGGGCGAAACTTTCCATGGGCGTCTTGTTGATATAGGCCGCGGCCACGGCCATGATCTCCATGGGGGTGGGGCAGCCGGCAAGCGTCGTGGTTGGAGCCACGCCGCAAATCAGCAGGCCGAGGCCAGCCGACAGTTGAACAGCCAAGCGCTTAAGCGTGGCCTGGGTGCTTGCGAGTGTCATGATCAACCTCCTTGCCGGATACCACAGAGTAGGTATTTGAGGATCGCTGACAAATTCATCGACTGCCTTGGCGGAAACTATAGGCAATGTTCATGAATGCGGCAGTGCGGGAAGAACCGTGGCGCTGCACTCGCCAAAGCCGACACGGGCAAAACCGCGCCGCTCGCACCAGCCACGGAAGATGACGCGATCGCCGTCCTCCAGAAAGGTGCGCGTCTCGCCATTGGCCAGCTTGAGGGGCTGCTTGCCGCCGTTGGAGACTTCCAGGAGGGATCCCTGTTCGCCGGGGCCGGGGCCGGACTGCGTGCCGCTGCCGAATAAATCTCCCGGATTCAGATTGCACCCGTTCACTGTGTGGTGGGCCACCATCTGGGCGATGGTCCAGTAGGCGTGCTTGAAGCTGGTACGCGACAGATGCGCGGGAGGCTGCTCGGATTTGAGCATCTTCTCGGTTTGCAGTAAGGCTTCCAATTGGATATCGATGGCGCCGGCGGAACGGTTTTCCGCCGAGTCCAGGTAGGGCAACGGTTGCGGATCGCTTTCGGAACGCGTCCAAGCCATGCGATAAGGAGCCAGCGCTTCGAGGGTCACGATCCAGGGGGACACCGTGGTGGCGAAGCTTTTCGCGAGAAAGGGACCCAGAGGCTGATACTCCCAGGCTTGCACGTCGCGCGCGGACCAATCGTTCAGCAGGCACAGTCCAAATACATGGTTCTCCGCCTCGGTAAGGGGGACGCGACTTCCCAGTTCATTCCCGCCACCGATGTAGATGCCCACCTCGAACTCATAGTCCAGGCGCTTGCACGGGCCGAAGCTGGGTTTTTCCGCGTTGGGCGGCATGGTCTGCCCCACCGGGCGATGGAAATCCGCGCCGGTAACACCAATGGAGGAACCACGCCCGTGGTAAGCGATAGGTACCCACTTGTAGTTTGGTAGCAGCGGATTGTCCGGACGAAATAACTTGCCGACATGGGTGGCGTGGTGGATGGAGGCATAGAAGTCGGTGTAATCACCGACACTGACCGGCATGGCGTGCTCGGCATCGGCCTGGGCGATCATGCAGGCACGCAGCTTGTCCGCATGCGCGGAGCCCTCCCTCAGGGCTTGAGAAAGCGCCAGGCGCAGCGCCGACCATGCTTGCGGGCCCATGACGAACAAGCTGTTCAAGGTTGACTGGGCACACTGAAGCGCCGCGCGCGCGGCGATGCCGGAGAGTGCCCCTACATTGGATGCTGCCTTCAAGTCGAGAATCTCATGGCCGATTGCAATGCCCCCTCGGAAATCCTCGTTGGTTCCCTTGCGACGAAAGACGCCGAATGGCAGGTTCTGAATGGGGAAGTCGCATCCGGCTTCGTTGGCCGATTCGACCCAACTGCGAAGAAAGACGTCGTGCGTTTCGTTGATTGCGGGCATGGTGATGTTCTATGGCCGTGATCCGCTTGAGATCACGCTAGGTTCGGGCTGCTTAGTCTAACCGCGATTGCCGGGATCAAAGTGCTTCTGGAGTCCCTGCCAACTGTGGTAGTAGTTTGCCTGCAATTGCGGCGATTCCAAAGCGAATCGCGTGGGCCGGATGGCGCAACGGGTTTCGAACATGAAGGCCATGGTGTCGCGGATATAGTGGGCCTTGCTGGTGTCGGCGCTGCTGCCGCGGTCGAAGGTTTCAGCGTCCGGACCGTGACCGATCATGCAATTGTGCAGGCTGGTTCCGCCCGCTTTGAATCCCTCCGCCTTGGCGTCATAGGCGCCGTGGATCAGCCCCATGAATTCGCTGGCGATATTGCGGTGGAACCAGGGCGGCCGAAAGGTGTGCTCCATGGCGAGAACACGCGGCGGGAAGATGACAAAATCGATGCTGTCCACACCCGGCGTATCGCTCTGGGATTGCAGCACCAGAAAAATCGAAGGATCGGGATGATCGAAGCTGATGGACCCGATGGTGTTGAAGCGCCGCAGATCGTATTTATAAGGCACGTGGTTGCCATGCCAAGCCACCACATCCAGCGGCGAGTGATCCATGCGTGCGGACCACAGGTTGCCCATAAACTTTGCGATCAACTCGAAGTCGCCGGACTTATCCTCGTAGCATGCGGTGGGCGAGAGGAAGTCGCGAGGATTGGCCAGACCATTGGAACCGATGGGACCCAAGTCCGGCAAGCGCAGCGCAGCGCCGAAGTTTTCGCAGATATAGCCTCTTGCCTGCGCTTCCAATAGCCCCACGCGAAAGCGGATGCCGCGAGGGATGACGACGATTTCCTGCGGCTGCACCTCGATCACGCCCAATTCCGTGGCGAAGCGCAAACCGCCTTGCTGCGGTACCACCAGCATTTCGCCATCGGCGTTGTAGAAGAATCGGTCCGTCATGGAGCGGTTGATGGCGTAGAGGTGGATGCCACATCCGGTGTGCGCGTGCGGATCGCCGGTGCCCGCCATGGTGTTCAGGCCATCGACAAAATCCGTGGGATCCTCGGGAATCGGCAGGGGATCCCAGCGTAGCTGATTGGGCGGCGTCGGCATGGAAGAAAAATCGCTGCTCAATCGACCGTTGTCGATGCGCTTGAATGGCATGTGCTTCGCCGCCGGCATGATGCGATAGAGCCAGGAGCGGCGGTTGTCGTTGCGCGGTGCGGTGAACGCGGTGCCCGAAATCTGTTCGGCATAAAGCCCATAGGGACACTTTTGCGGAGAGTTCTGGCCAATCGGGAGTGCGCCAGGCAGCGCCTCGGTGGCGAATTCATTGCCGAAGCCGGATTGATATTGCAGGGCGGTATGGGTAGTTTGCGTCATGGGAAATTACCGGGGCGGAATATGCAGTCTTGGAGAACCATGATGAGATTCTATGCGCGAACAACGTACCGTGGTATGGCGATATGCAATTTCAGCGTGTAGAGTCCCGGATTCTCCATCGAACACCTCGCTCACGGGCAAATTCATTCCACCAACCATTGTTCATTGTTGCGCACCGCGAAGTCCCCTATGTTTCAGAAATTAAGGAGAAAGTCTGTGATCAAGTTTTATTTCAACGCCGCACCCAATCCCATGAAAGTCGCGCTGTTCCTCGAGGAGTCCGGTCTCGAGTACACGGCGATTCCCGTGGATACCCGCAAAGGAGAGCAATTCAAGCCTGAGTACATGGCGCTCAATCCCAACGCCAAGGTGCCTACCATCGTCGATGGCGAGACTGTGATTTTCGACAGCAATGCCATTCTTCTCTATCTTGCGGAGAAGACGAAGCGCTTTCTTCCCGCGCAAAGCACCGGGCCGGATGTGCGCGGCGCAATGTATTCTTGGCTGATGTTCGTGGCCAGCGGCATTGGTCCGTACTCCGGACAAGCGGTACATTTTCGCCAATACGCGCCCGAGCCCAAGGAGTACGCGCTCAATCGCTATGACTTCGAGGCCGAGCGGCACTGGCGGATCCTCGATGCGCGCCTGGCCAAGCGGCACTATATGCTGGGTGCGGACTATACGATAGTCGATATGGCGGTTTGGGGGTGGGCGCGTTTGCTGCCGATCGTGTTGGGTGGTGAGGAGAACTGGGGAAAGTTTCCACACTTGAAACGCCTATTGGATGAGATCAATGCGCGTCCTGCGGCGGTGCGGGCCGAGGACCTCAAGCGCAAACACACGTTCAAGACGGAAATGGATGCGGACGCGCGGCGCTTCATGTTTCCTCAGTTGGCTAGGCTGGAAAGCGCCGGCTAGCAAGGTCGCAAAACAACAACGGCGGAAGCTTTCGCTTGCGCCGTTGGTTTTCAGCTACAACCGCTTACATCTGGCCAAACTTCTTCTTGGCCGCGTCGACGCACTTTTGTTTTTCGGCGCCGGTCAGGGGGTCGCACTTCTTCAGTGCGGCGGCCAGTTCCTGCTCCTTCTGAGCGGGATCGGTGGGCTGACCGGCGGGTTCATCGGCTGCCAGTGCACCACCGCCAATACCGCCAATAAGTGCGGCGGCGAAGAACGAGAGTAGTGTCGTTGTAAAAAGCTTCATAGGGTCTCCTAAACATGATTGCTGGATTGTGCTGGCGCACTCGCGCGCCAGCACATCGGGAATGAACTGATGCATTCCGTCTACGGGCCCGCAAGGGTCGCACTAAAACGATCCTGCCGACGGGCCTGATATCCCTATGGCATTTCGCGTGCCCGCACCCGAGAATCTTGCGATTCTCGGGTTAGTTGTTTGAACCAGCTATGTTTTTTTTAGCCACGAGCTGGGTTACGCGAACCCTGAGGCGAGTGCGTATTGTGGGAAACGTCTGTGTGGTGAGACGTGCCGTTCACGGCACATGTTGGGAGTAGCGCAAAACTATTCGGGACGGTATGCGGTGAGATGTTCCAGTGCGCGTAGCGCGCAATCGAGCTGGCAATCGGCAAGGCCGACTTCTTCAGAAGAATCAGGGGTGAGGGCCGGTAGGGCCTCATTAGAATCGCGTTGTGCCAGTCCTGCTCGACACACCACACGCGTCGCGACACTGCTTTCCACGGCATCGAGCGACAGACGTCCAAGGGCGACGGCATGGGAGACCGCATCCGTGCCGACGACGGGCTCTTGGTCGATGACTTGATCCGGCACGATGCCATACTTGTCGATGGACCGGCCCTTGGGGGTGAAGTAGTGCGCGGTGGTGAGTTTGAGTGCGGAACCGTCTCCCAGTGGGACGACGCTCTGGATGGAGCCTTTGCCGTAGGTTCGCGTACCGACGATGGTGGCGCGTTTGTGGTCCTGGAGTGCCGCCGCCACGATTTCCGAAGAGGAAGCCGAGCCGTGATTGACGAGCACTACCAGCGGCGTGGTCTTGAACACGCCGGGTAAGCGCTCGAGATAGTCCTCGCCAGCACCTCGTAGGTAATCTTCCTTGCGCGCGCGGAATTTGAGTTTGGATTCTGCCGACATGCCGTTGGTGTAGACCACCAGTGCGTCCGCCGGCAGAAAGGCACTTGCCACCGCGACCGCCGAATGCAAAGTGCCGCCGGGATTGTCGCGCAAATCCAAAATCATGCCCTCGATACCGTTTGGACTGGATTCGAATAAGCGTTCGAGCCGGAGTGCCATTTCCTCTGCCGTATGACGGTGGAACTGGGTCAGGCGTGCATAGGCGATCTGAGAACCGATCATTCCGGCGCGCACGCTTCGGCCTTGAATTTGTTCTCGATCCAAGGTGAGACGGCGAGGGCCGGGCTCTCCGTCGCGTAGTAGGGTCAGGGTGAGACTGGTGTACGGTTCACCGCGTGCGAGTTTTACGGCCTGCTCCAAAGTCAGTTGGGCCAGGCTGTCTTCGTTGAGCTGGGTAATCAGGTCACCGGCCTGCAATCCCGCTCTGTGCGCGGGGGTATCCTCGAAGATGGTCAGGATGCGAAGGGTATCGCCGTCTTTGCGTACTTCGATACCCAGTCCGCCGTACTTGCCCTGGGTTTCCTGCAGGAGCTTGCGAAATGACTCCGCATCCAGATAGGTGGAATGCATGTCGAGGCTTTTGAGCAATCCGCGCACGGCTTGATCGAAGAGTTTGCCGTCATCCACCGGCTCCACGTACCTTGACTTGATCAGATCGACGATGCGCGTCAAGCGCGACAACGCGTCGGCGGACTCCGCCAAGGCACTGGTTGACAGGACGCCGGCGAACACGGCGCAGAGGAGCTTACTGCGAATTGTTATCACTAGACCCCCAGACCTCCTGCGCGATATCCACGACCAATTGCAGTTTCGCACGTTGCGCTTGCACCGCTATATCGTTGCCATGCACCGTACTGGAAAAGCCGCATTGCGGCGACAAACACAAGTTGTTCAAGGGTGCGAAGCGCGCCGCCTCGTCGATCCGGCGCTTGATCGCATCCTTGGATTCAAGCTCGCCGAGTTTGGTCGTGATCAGACCCAAAACCACGAACTTGTCCTTGGGCAGGAAGCGCAGCGGTGCGAAATCGCCGGAGCGCGCATCGTCGTACTCTAGGAAATAGCCATCGATATTCATCTCCGATAGCAATACTTCGGCCACCGGCTCGTAGCCACCCTCGGCCGCCCAACCGCTCTTGAAGTTACCGCGGCAAAGATGCATGCATACCGTCATGCCCGCCGGCCGATCGGCAATGGCAGCGTTGATGAGCTGAGCGTAACGTCGAGGCAATTCGTTGGGGTCGTCCCCGCGCTGGCGTGCGCCTTCGCGCATCTTCTCGTCACATAGGTACGCCAGATTGGTGTCGTCCATTTGGACGTAGCGACATCCGCCTTCGGCCAAGCTCTTCAATTCCTCGCGATAGGCACTCGCCACGTCGGCATAGAACGCTTCCAGATCCGGATAGGCGTCCTTGCTGATGGCGTTGCGTCCGCCGCGAAAGTGCAGCATGGTGGGAGAGGGGATCGTCACTTTCGGCGTGCGCGTGGTGACGCCTTTGAGGAACTCGAAGTCAGCCCGCTGGATAGGTTGGGCGTGGCGAATCGTGTTAGTGACGTGCATCACCGGCGGCGCGAAATCCACCGAACCCGAATGGCTGCGGAAGCGCACGGCCATACCACCTTTGGTTTCCACCCCATCGAGTTGTTCCAGAAAGTCGATGTGGAAGTAGGTGCGCCGAAATTCGCCGTCGGTGATGCCTTGCAGACCGAGATCTTCCTGGAAGTGCACGATGTCCCGAATGGCTTTGTCTTCCACCGAGCGCAGAGCCTGTTTTGTGATCTGGCTACTCTTGTATTGATCGCGCGCCTCGAGCAGATACTGCGGACGCAGAAAACTTCCTACGTGATCGGCCCGAAAGGGCGGTGAATTGCGTGGTGTCATGAGGCTCTCCGAATTAAGTTGCAACCGGCCAGTCAACTCGTATTTCCCTTGCCCCGGGGGCGGTTTTGCCATTACGCTGCGATCCTGAAAGGCGGAGGACGGGAATGATGATCGAAATCAAGAAAATTGCGGGCGCCTTGGGCGCCCAGATCGGGGGAGTGGATCTGTCCGCTGCGTTGACGCCGGAGATTATCACCCAGATCCGCCAGGCCTATCTCGAACATCTGGTGATCTTTTTTCGCGGGCAATCGCTCACACCCGGGCAGTTTCTGGCATTCGCCCAAGCCATGGGTCAACCGGTGGAGTATCCCTTCGTCAAGGGATTGCCGGACTATCCGGTCATCATCGAGGTGAAGAAGCTCGAACACGAGCGCACTAATTTCGGGGGCATCTGGCACAGCGATACCGCGTACCTGCAGGTGCCACCCAAAGGATCCATGCTTCTAGCCCGCGAGGTGCCACCGGTCGGGGGCGATACGCTGTTCGCCAATCAATATTTTGCTTACGAATCACTGTCGGAAGGCATGCGTGGTTTGTTGGACGGATTGATTGCTATCAATAGCTCGGCCAAGGCCGATGTGTCGCGTACGCGGGAAGACCGCATGAAGTCCGAAGCGCGCAGTGATGCGAAGTCGGAGTACGTGGCTGAACATCGCGTGGTGCGCGTGCATCCTGAAACCGGTCGTAAGGCCCTCTACGTCAATGTTGCGCACACGCAGCGCTTCAAGGATATGACGGAAGAGGAAAGTGTCCCGTTGCTACAGTTTCTGTTTCAGCATCAGGTTCGGCCTGAACTGACTTGCCGCTTTCGCTGGGAAGTAGGTTCGCTTGCATTCTGGGACAACCGATGCGCGCAGCATAACCCCATCAACGACTATCACGGATACCGGCGTGTCATGCACCGTATCACTTTGGCGGGTTAACCCCTGTCCAATCGTAGTCGATATGCCAATTTCATGGCAGCTCCGCAGCCGGTGTTGCGGGAAAATCCCTCTGTAAACAACTTGAAATCCATCGGCATGCTCCTTGCCTTTTAAGGCTTCGCACGGTTTTGCCCTTGCCGGTTGGCCCATCGCCTGCCTTCGCTACCCTGGGAAACCGGTTCGATATAGGGAGTAATGCCGTGGGTATTCTGGTTCTAGGCAGTGCGTTGCTGGAAGCGTTTGCGTTGCTGCAAGTGATTCAAGGGGGCAATGATTTCATCTGGCGCGTGGCGGCGCTTGCCTTGCCGCTACTGGTCTTCTGCTTGTTGTGGAAGGCTAGAGGCGAACTAACCCTCACGCAGGAGACGGCCCCGGAAAGCCCGCCAGGATCCGCACCAAGTGACCTCGAACGCAAGCTCGCTCAACTCAAGGATTGTCCCAGCGTCGCCAACAAAATCGCGGCTGCTGATGAACTGATGCGCTGCGGTCGTTTCGATGATGCGGTGCCGGTGTATCAAAGTGCACTGACGGGAATCTACCGCAACGAACCGGACTTCCTATTCAAGATGGCCCAGGCGCAAATCGAGGCCAACGTGCCCGCCGCCGCCAACACTACGGTGAACCGTCTTATGCAACAGCATGCACGTTTCCGACCCGAGGAAACGCGTCTTTTACGTGCGCGCGTCCTCGAGGGTCAAGGAAAGATTCAAGAAGCTCTGAGCGAGTACGATTCGCTCACCTCGGCCTACGTCGGGCTCGAGGCCAAGTGCCGTTTTGGTTTGCTGCTGATGCGTGAAGGCCAGATCGAGCGCGCCAATGAGGTCTTCAAGCAAATGGTGCTGGAAGCCGAACAGTCCAGTTACGCCATGCGAGTAGAACATCATTGGGTACGCGTGGCCGCGCATTGCCAGGCGCGCTTGCAGTCCAAGCTGGCCCCGGCTAGCGGTGCTCGCTGAAATCCTGATCTAAGGGATACACCGGACGCCGTATCTTGTGGTAGTCGAACAGCTTCCAGTCGGAGGAGCCCACCCCGAAGCTGTCGCACAACACCATCCCCTTGGCGATGGGCAAGAACACCGGGCGGAAATACATGCGGGACTTTAACAGTAAGAAGCGCTTTCGCGCCGGATCGATCCCGACGCTGGTGAACACTCCCAGATCCCACGGTTCCTGATTGCGCTCCGTCACCACGATCTCGGCGACGCCCGTATCGAGCACCACCGTCTTACCCATAAAACATCGCATGCCGTGAAACTGCGGGCCGGTGATGATGTATTCGCCATCGGTGATGGCGCGTACCACCCCGCTGAGTTCGAGCGCTTCTCCCTTGAGTCTGATGGCTGGCATATCCATCTTGCCCCCGACTTTCAAGGTCACCGTCGCGCCCACGCCGGCGGTGATCATGTGTGCCACCGCCTCCTCGTCG
>JANNFC010000402.1:0-6563 GCA_031379405.1 Betaproteobacteria bacterium
AGCGGCTCGATCATCTCGATCGGATCTTCCACGGTGCAAACGTTGACTTCGGGTACGGCCAGTAGCTTCATGGTCGAATACAAAGTCGTGGTCTTACCTGATCCCGTGGGTCCGGTGACCAATACGATGCCGTGGGGACGCTCGGTCAGCGTTTTCCAGCGCGTCTGATCTTCCTCGGAAAATCCCAACTCGGAAAAACCGCGCACCAGCACTTCGGGGTTGAAGATACGCATGACCAGTTTTTCGCCGAATGCCGTGGGCATGGTCGAAAGGCGCAGTTCGATTTCTTCGCCCTCGGGTGTGATGGTCTTGATGCGGCCGTCCTGAGGGCGGCGCTTTTCCACCACATCCATGCGTGCCAGGATCTTGATGCGGCTGGTCATCGCCGCCATCACGGCGGTGGGTATCTGGTAGACCTGGTGCAATACGCCGTCGATGCGGAAACGCACATTGCCGGCGTCGCGCCGAGGTTCGAGGTGGATGTCACTGGCGCCTTGTTCGAACGCGTACTGCCACAACCAATCCACGATATGCACGATGTGGCGGTCGTTGGCGTCGACTTTGCCGGATTGTCCAAGCTGCACCAGTTGCTCGAAGTTGGTGATGTCGCTGATGCCGTTGTTCTGCTGCGCCGCCCCTTTGATGGAACGGGCGAGGTTATAGAACTCGACCAGATAGTTGTTGATGTCGAGCGGGCTGGCGAATACGCGCCGGATGTCGAGCCGGAGGATCTGTTGAAGCTCGCTTTCCCATTCCCGGATAAAGGGTTCGCAGGTGGCGATCACCACTTCGCTCTTCGTGACTTGCACCGGAAGAATCCGAAAGCGGGTGGCGTAGGCATTGGACATCACCTTGGTGACCGCCGCGAAGTCGATCTTGAAGGGATCGATGTGCAAGTAAGGCAATCCCACCTTCTCGGCGTACCACTCGGACAGCGCTTCCAGGTGCAACAGCTTGCGGGCGTGGCGTGGATCCTTCCATTTTTGCTCTGCGATGATCACCAGGGGATGGCTGTTGCTCTTGATGCGCTTGCGTGTGCTCAGCAAGGGCTCGGCGATTTCGGCGGAGAGGATATTGTCCGCGATGAGCATCTTCACCAGTTCGTCCAACTCGATCCGGCGTTCGATGGTCTGGGTGGAAGCGTGCGGGGCGGCGACGGATGGGGTCATGGTGATTGTTTGCGTGAACGGAATTCGAGGATTGCGACGGCGCTACAAGCGATTGGCGTGCTATGACGCTGTGCTGCGGTGATAGCGGGCACGTGAACGCCCAATCCTTGCGATGGGCGCGCCACGATGGTGCGAAAACCAGGAGTGACGCACTGACATAGTGCAATAACTTTCCGGTTATATTGCTTTATCGGCCCTAAGGAGTTGTTTTATAGAGCAGCCGATACCCGGCACCGCGATTGCATCGCGCTGCACCTTCTTAAGCCGTCAACTCAAAACAACACACTCATCGAGGGATCCATGGATCAGCTAAAGGCGGGAAGTGACGCACTCTTCATCTTGTTGGGCGCCATCATGGTGCTCGCCATGCACGCCGGGTTCGCATTCCTGGAGCTGGGCACCGTTCGGCGCAAGAACCAAGTCAATGCGTTGGTAAAGATACTGGCAGACTTCGCGGTTTCCGCCATTGCCTATTTTTTCATCGGTTACGGCTTGGCCTATGGCGTGAGCTTTATGGTGGGGGCGGAGCAGCTTGTCCAGAAGAATGGGTTTGATCTGGTCAAGTTCTTCTTTCTGCTCACTTTCGCGGCCGCGGTTCCGGCTATCGTGTCCGGCGGAATTGCCGAGCGCGCTAAATTCAATGCGCAGCTCATTGCCACCTTTGCGCTGGTTGCACTGGTCTACCCCTTCTTTGAGGGCATTGCGTGGAACGGCAAGTTTGGCGTGCAGGCGTGGTTTGAGCAGCAGTTCGCCTTTGCTTTCCATGATTTCGCCGGATCGGTGGTGGTCCACGCCGTGGGCGGATGGATTGGGCTGATGGCGGTGCTGCTGCTCGGCGCTCGCACGGGGCGTTATACAAAATCCGGGGGCATTTCCGCACACCCTCCTTCCAGCATTCCGTTTTTGGCGTTGGGAGCTTGGGTGCTGACCGTGGGTTGGTTCGGCTTCAATGTGATGTCGGCGCAGACCATCGACAAGATAAGCGGTCTAGTGGCGGTCAACTCGCTCATGGCCATGGTGGGCGGGACGCTGGCGTCGTTGCTGGCAGGACGCAACGATCCGGGCTTCGTGCATAACGGCCCGTTGGCAGGACTCGTGGCGGTGTGCGCGGGCTCGGATGTCATGCACCCGGTTGGTGCATTGGCGACCGGCGGCGTGGCTGGCTTTTTGTTCGTCTATATGTTTACCTGGACACAAAACCGCTGGAAGGTGGACGACGTGCTGGGAGTGTGGCCGCTGCACGGCTTATGTGGCGCTTGGGGAGGCATTGCCGCCGGCATATTCGGTCTAAAGGTTTGCGGTGGACTGGGCGGCGTGAGTTTCATGTCCCAGCTACTGGGAACGCTACTGGGGATAGCAGTGGCCGTCGCCGGTGGCTTGTTGATCTACGGCGTTCTCAAGCAAACCATGGGAATTCGCCTGGGTCAGGAGGAGGAGTTCAATGGCGCCGATCTGTCCATCCATAAAATTTCGTCGGGACCGGAGAAAGAGTCGGGTTGGTGATCGGAAAAACCGCGCCTTACCAGACTTTCGTTGTTCGCCAGCCTGTCCGGATTTTGGTGGTCGATTGCGGATTCCTTACGGCGGAAGGCGCTGTTCCGCCCTACGTGGCCGGGCGGGGCAGGGGTTCGATGGTGCCGATGTGCATGGGGAAGTGTCCCGCTCGGCGATCGCTGAAGTAGCGCATGAGTGCATTGCGAACGGTGGCGAAGGCGATCTCGCTCCACGGTATCTCCGATTCCTTGAATAGTCTTACTTCCAGGGATTCGGTGCCGGGGGCGAATTGGTCGTCAATGAGCCGGGCGCGAAACAGCAAATAGACTTGGCTGATGTGGGGGATGTTGTAGATCGCATAGGGTTCCAGGATCTCTACCCGAGCGCCGGCTTCTTCCAGGGTTTCACGCAATGCGCCATCCCCGGTGGTTTCGCCGAGTTCCAAATATCCTGCGGGTACCGTCCACAAGCCGTAGCGGGGCTCGATGGCGCGACGGCACAAAAGTATCTGGTTCCCCCATTCGGGAATGCAGCCCACCACCATCTTGGGATTCTCGTAGTGGATGGTGCCGCAGGCGTCGCATACCGCGCGCGGCATAGTGTCGTCGGGGGGAACGCGGTGGGTGACGGACCCGCCGCAGCTGCTGCAGTACTTCACGTCGCCGGGGTTTGCCTTGAGATGGGAAGACCTTAGCAGAACACCATGCCGAATCACAATCCCTCAATAGAAAAAAGGGATCTCGATGAGATCCCTTTTCCGTATTCGGCCGTCTTATTTGTCGGGCAGCGCTTTGATGTATTCCGCCAGGGCTTCAAGCTCCGTGGGCGTGAGCTGATTCTTGAATCCCGGCATCGGCGATTTTCCTTTGCTGATCTGCACCATGACCTGTTCCCTGGTCTTGAGTGTACCGGCGAGTTTGGGGCCATCGGCTTGCTTCATCCCCATGCCTTGGTGGCACCAACTGCACTTGGCGGAGAACAGCTTCTTGATATCTATATCGTATTTGGACTTCACCAACTCCAGCGCGGGCTGAATGGCATCGTCGTCACTGGCGTATAGCGCACCCGCAACGCATAAAGTAGCGGCAACCATCGCTTGCACGAATGCCCGTTCAGGCCTACCTATTCTTAACATCGTCTCTCCAGAAACGCGTGTTTGCCGTAGACCCCCGAGTACGGCGATCGTTCGGCGGCCGATTGAACGACTGGTTGCATGGGTCGCTCATATCGCGGTTAAGTCTGCAAAAAAAACAGGGCGGGGAACTCCCCGCCCTGTCTTAGATTACTGCGAATACGCGTTCTTACTTCGTTGCGAACACGAGCAACTGGCCGGCATCGGTCGGCATTGAGCAGAAGGGCTCGCCGAACAACGGGCAGAAGTTACCGGAAACGTGGCTTCCCCAGCCGGTTACCACGGCAACATACTGCTTGCCCTTGGCCGTATAGGAGATCACGCCGCCGTGGTGGCCGATACCGTTGTTGTGTTGCCACAGCTTGGCACCGGTGTCGGCGTCGAGCGCGTAGAACGTACCATCAGCACCCGGTACGAATACCAGGCCGCCCTTGGTGGACATCAAGCTCGCCAGAGGCGGGTACTTGAATTCGACTTCCCACTTGAGCTTATGGCTGACCGGATCACGAGCCTGCACGGTACCGAAGGCAGCGCGGTCCGCCGGCGGACGCGTGGTCCAACTGGCGCCGAAGTAGGCTTGGCCGGAGAAATCGGCCGGCTTGTCTACCTTCTGCACTTCGATGTCGAAGCAGAACTCCTGGGTGACCTTGTAGTACAGGCCTGTGCCGGGGCTATAGGAGCCCGTGTTCCAGCTGATGGCGCCGTCAATGGCTGGGCACACGTTGGTGTGCTTGCCCAATGGCAGCTCGCGCCGGCCGATCAACTGACCGGTCTTCGCATCTACGCCTTTGATGTAGTTGAAGGTCTTGCCGATGGCAGTCGCGTTCTCGACTTTCAACACCTGGTCGGAAGCCATCTCCGGGTCGGCGTTGTAGGTGAAGAGAATACCGCCTTTGTTCGGATGCAGCATGTAGCGCTTGCCACCGCGATCGATCTGAACAAACTCGCCAACGGCGGAATCGAAGTCCCACGCGTCGTGAGGCATCTCGGAGAAGTAGGCCTTCAGGTTGCCGGTATCGGCATCCAACACCACTACGGAGGAGCTGTAGAGGTTGGTACCGGGACGCGGACCTTCGGTCATCCAGTTTTCGCCGGCCCAGTCATAGTCGGGAGCCGGGTTGGCCGTTCCCCACCATACGCTGTTGGTGGCCGGATCATAAGATCCGGTCATCCAGCCGCCGCCACCACCGATTTTCCAGGAGTCATTGGCCCAGGAAGCACGGGAACGCTCATCCCCGCCGATGGTGTCGTACTGCCAATCGACTTCACCGGTTTCCGCGTTGACCGCGAAAATCGGACCGCAGCAGCCGGACAGCTCGCCACCGTTGGAGCCGATCAAGACTTTGTCTTTGACGATCACAGGGGCGCCGGTAAAGCCTTTGTTGCCCTTCTCGACGCTCATGATCATGTTGTCCCAAACTACTTCGCCGGTCTTGGCGTCCAGGGCGATCATGCGGCCGTCAACCGTGCCGATGTATACCTTGCCGTAGCCAATTGCCAGGCCGCGGTTGTAAGGGTTGTAGAAGGTGCCTTCTGCGCGCTCCTGATCGATCTTGGCTTTGTATGCCCAGATCTTGGTGCCAGTTGCGCCGTCGAGGGCGTAGACCTGGCCGGATGCGGAGGTGTAGTAGAGCACGCCGTCAGCGGCGACTGGGAAGGACTGCACGCCACGCTTGGAAGCCGCCGGAGTGTGAATCCACGCAATGCCTAGGTTCTTGACGGTATTTTTGTTGACTTGATCGAGGCCGCTGTAATGCCAGCCCTTGAATGAGCCGTGGTACATCAGCCAGTTGTTAGGATCCTTGTCGGCGTTTGCCAGACGATCCCAGGTGATGTCGGCGGCCCCGGCTTGCATGGCGAAGCCGAAGCCCAGGGCGGCGGCGACACCAACAAGTTGAGTTTTCCACTGTTTCATATGTCTCTCCCGATGATTGCTTTAGGAACTGGTCCTTGCGGACGCTTCTTGTGATGCGGTTGGAGCTTTGGAAGGAGAGGTCCGTGGTAACGCCAATATGACTCTGACGTGACCACGCGGAGTCCTCCTCCAGGCACCCCGCGCGAACTCTAGCCCTTCGCCTAAATTATTGCAAGAGGCAGTCTTATCCAATATGGTATGAGTCTGAACTGGGGTGTGAACTCCGGGTGAGTCCCGCCTCAGGCTCTGCGTTGCATGGCGCTGTCCAAGATCTACACCATCGGGCCGGCGTTTCGAGGGGTTAGGTCAGGAGCAGTCCTATACTTTATAGTTGATCGAGCGCGAGGGACCTCCAATAACGTGAAGGAATTCCAGCGCCTTCCCAATCTCGTTGTGGAGAACTGGGTCAACTAGCTTTTTCAGCAAAGCTGTGCAGTAGACCTAGGCAGAAAGCGCTGCGCTTTTCCACCCCACAGCCCTCAAGCCGTCTCGACCTCGATCACTTCGCTTGACGACGACGGTAGCGGCACGAGTGCACAGCGATTGCGCAAATCCTCCACCACGACCCGATAGTGCATCGGATTCTCCTATTTCTTTAACCCAGCCTGCTTAAGGATACTCCCCAAAGTTCCAGGCGGTACCTCCCGCCAACCGTCGGCTTCGAGTCGCGCGATCCGGTTGTCGAAAGTGGCGCGGCCAAGTCGTCGAGCCGCACAATCCAACCAATCAGCGTGACCCATGCGTACACTCTTGGCCTGGGTCCCCACTCATGTTAACGAAGGGCAGGGCCGCGACGGTGGGGCCGGTTGGCATAGCCAGTACCGGATCGGCGGCGGTCGCGGTGGAGGTAGAC
>JANNFC010000443.1:0-21076 GCA_031379405.1 Betaproteobacteria bacterium
CGGCGCGCTCTGGCCGAAGAAATAGTCTCTGCCGAAATAGGCCAGGGCATCCAGCATCGAGAAGTAGGTTTGCGCGTGAAACACCGGCGGCGCCAATAGATTGTCCAGCACCCAGTCATTCACGCAACGGCTCATTCCAACCAGGGTATTGAGGTGGGTTTCGAAAGTAGCGCTCAAGCGCTCGACCCTGGATTGCAGCGGTGCCTCGGGAGAGTCCATTTGCAGCGCGATCAATCGGCGCAGCGTTTCGAACATGATGGATACGGCGTCGTAGCAAGTGATCACCAGATTTCCTCCTGGCCGTACGCAAGCGTCGAGAAGAGGCAGAAAGTCGTACAGATTATCCAAGCCCGGAAGGATGCCTTCGCACAACACGACGTCGTACTTGTCACGAGGTCGAAATTGCTCCAGGGTCAAGGGTAGGATTTCGATGTTCTGTGATGGACTGCTCCGGAGCAACTGGCGAGTCTGTTCGAAGCCGGTGGAATTGGGCTCGAGCAACGTATAGTTTGCCGGTTGAAAACTGGCGGTTACCAAAGCGTTATGACCGCTGCCAGGACCAATCTCCAATACGGAGCTGCCACGAAAAAACTGGGGTGGCAATCCAAGTTGGCGATAGAGCATCTCGCGCCGAAAGAAATGTTTGCGCCGGTCCGTCAGGTCTTGGCGAACCGGTGAGATGCCATGCGTCTCGTAGAAAGTGGTGTAGTTATTCATGGGGTCCGCGTTGTGGGTTCCAGGTCAAGCAATGGTCAATGATTGTTATCGACCGTCCCAGCGTCGACCTTAGCTCTGCGGCAACGCTAGAACTCAGGGAAAAACTCGCGCCAGGTCTCAAGTACCGCAAAGGGCAGTCGATATATTTTCTGCGCCCAGCGCCCCCGCCTGCCTTCTCCATTTTTCCAGTTGATCTTTCAAGCAGTTAGGCTAAAGTTTCGAGCCGATAGGCCGAAATTCCACACAAGGGTTGTACGAAGTGATGGAAGTTGGTACTGCCTCTAGCTCAACATATGAAACAGGAGAGTTGCGATGTCTCAGGTAATTAACACCAACATTGCTTCGCTGAATGCACAGCGTAATTTGATGACCTCTCAAGGGTCGCTGCAAACAGCGTTGCAAAGACTGTCATCTGGTCTGCGCATCAACAGTGCGAAGGACGATGCCGCTGGTCTGGCAATTTCCGACCGGATGACGTCATTGATCAGAGGTTTGGATCAAGCGAAGCGCAATGCAAATGATGGAATCTCGCTGGCACAAACCGCTGAGGGTGCGTTACAGCAGACCAACGAAATTCTTCAGCGTGTACGCGAACTAGCGGTTCAGTCCGCCAACGCCACCAACAGCGCAGGTGACCGCAAGGCGTTGAACGACGAAGTGAACCAGCTCATTTCGGAAGTAACGCGAATTGCGAACACGACCACCTTCAACGGATTGAAGATCCTGGACGGCAGCTACCAGGCGCAGCAATTCCAGGTCGGCGCGTTTGCCAATGAGACAATCGGTGTATCGTTGCAAGGTGCAACGGCCAACGATCTCAAGAACAATTCCGTCACACTTGAATCCGGTACCGACAATGATGGTCTTGGCGCAGTCACCGCTGCTGCCACCACTGCGGCCGGCAGCAATGGCGTGAGCGCTCAAACGCTGACTATTGCGGGCGGATCGGGCTCTAGCACCGTCACGGTGAACGCCAATGACCAAGCGTCCGCGATCGCATCCTCAGTCAATGCGGTGGTGGGTTCCACCGGGGTTTCCGCCAAGGCAAGTACATCGGCGACTTTGGCTTCCGTATCTGCGGACGGTACGATTAGCTTTACCCTGAATGCGGGCGGTACCGCAACCGCGATCTCCGCACAGGTCACCACAACTGATTTGACCTCGCTTGCGAGCTCGATCAATGATGTGTCGGGTAAGACCGGTGTCACCGCGACATTGTCCAACGACAAGACCTCGCTCACGTTGAAGAACGCGGAAGGTAAGGACATTACCCTTGAGGGATACCTCAACTCTGCCGGCGGTACCGCGACCGTCGATGGATCGGCCGCTGCCTCGACGCCTGAGACGCTCACCAGTGGATCCACCGATAGCACACGAATCGCGGGCGCTGTGACGCTGTTCTCTGATCAGGGATTTACATCGGTATCCAGTTCGGGTAACGAAGTTAACACCACGGGTACCACGGTCACAGCGTCGACTGCCACTAAGTTATCTTCGGTGGATGTCACGTCGGTGACCGGCGCCACTACGGCGATCGAGGTCGTCGACGCTTCACTGTCTCAGATTAACCGGGTGCGGGGTGCCTTGGGCGCAATTCAGAACCGCTTCCAGAACACCATCGCGAACTTGCAAACTACATCGGAGAATCTGTCCTCCGCCCGTAGCCGGATTCGTGACGCGGACTTTGCAGCTGAAACTGCGATGCTCACGCGTGCACAGATTCTGCAGCAAGCTGGTGTGGCGATGTTGGCGCAGGCGAACGCCGTACCCAACAACGTTCTGACGCTGTTGAGGTAATTGGCAAACTAGGATGATGGCGACGGGGAGTTCATGAGATTCCCCGTCGTCGCGCAGCCTGGCCCTTGGATAGTTAACCCCTTATTGCCGGTGCCCCGATGGATCGGCCGAACGAGGTGGTGTTATGTCAGTATTAAACGAGATTAGTGCGGCAGCAGTCCAAACGCTAAGCGGAACGAACACGCCGCGAGCGGAGCGGAGCGAGAACTCCGAGGCGCGCGCCACGGAAGTTCGTCCGGTGCATGAGCGCCAGGCAAAGCAGGCAAACGCCAAAAGTCCCGCAGAGCAGGTCTCTCCGACCGCTGTCAGTGAAGCCGTCAACGCCATCAATGCGCAGGTGCAGCGCGTTTCGCAGAATCTGAAGTTTTTCGTCGATCACGATAGCGGCCGCGTCGTGGTCAAGGTGATGGACGGGGAAACGGACAAAGTCATTCGCCAGATTCCTTCTGAAGAAGCCGTGGCGATCAGTGATGCCCTGGACAAGCTCCAAGGCATCATCATTCAACAAAAGGCTTAGGGAAGGCTAAAGGTCCTGCTTGTGCGACCGTTGAGTGCGACTGACGAGCCGGGTAAATGCTCGTCGCATGTGGTTTTACGCCAACGCCCATAACCGAGTAGACCAGAGGCTTTCTTCATGGCAATCGCCGCTCCAGGGCTGGGGTCGAATCTCGATGTGAACGGCATCGTGACCCAGTTGATGAATATCGAGAAACAGCCGCTCACCCAGTTGGCTGCCAAGGAAGCTTCCTTTCAAGCGCAGCTTTCGGCGTACGGCACGCTAAAGAGCGCCTTGTCCAGTATGCGTAGCGCGCTGTCCGGACTATCGAGTCAGGCAAAGTTCACCGCCGTGAGCGCAAAGCCGGCCGACACTTCCGTACTGAGCGCCAGCGCGCTGAAGACTGCGTCGGTCGGGAGCTACACGGTGGACATCACCAAACTCGCCCAGCCCCAATCTCTGTTGGCGACAGGACAAAGCAGTTCGACGGCCGCCATCGGTACGGCCGTTGCGACCACGCTGACCATCGATCTCGGCACCATCACCGGTGGCACATTGGCCAATGGTACCTATACCGGCGCCACTTTTACCGCTGATTCCAGCATCGGCACCAAACAAATCACGATCTCTAGTACGAGCAATACATTGCAAGGAATTCGCGACGCGATCAACAGCGCCAATGTGGGCGTCAAAGCCAGTATCGTAAACGACGGCGCTGCGTCACCCTATCGCTTGGTGCTGCAGTCAGCGACCACAGGTGCCAATCGCAGCATGCGCATCAGCGCCAGCGGCGATGCGACGGTTGTCAGTTTGCTTTCCTACAATCCCGCTGGCACGCAGAATTTGACCCAAACCGGTGTGGCGCAAGATGCCGCACTGAGTATCAATGGCGTTGGCGTCACCAGCCGAACCAATTCTGTTGCGGGTGCCATCGAAGGCATCACGCTCACCCTCGGCAAAGTTGGAAGTACATCCGTCAGCGTGGAGCGCGATACGGCGGCTGTTCAAACGGCGATCCAGTCCTTTGTGAAGTCTTACAACGAATTCAAAGGCACCATGGATGGGCTGTCAAACTTCGACCCCGCCACCAAGCGCGGCGGACCGCTCATCGGCGATACAACCTTGCGTTCCGTTGAAAGCCAGCTTCGGCAAACCTTGACCGGATCGTTGGGTGGTATATCGACGACCGGCTACAGCGTGCTGTCGCAGGTAGGGCTGAGTTTCCAAAAAGACGGCACTCTCTCGCTAGATACCAGCAAGCTGTTCGGCGCCTTGAGCAAGGACGTGAATGCGGTCGCGGCACTGTTTGCGTCGGCCGGCATTTCGTCGGACGGCTTGGTGCAGGTCAGCAAATTCAGCGCGCACACAACGCCCAGTAAGTACGCCGTCACGGTAAGTCAACTTGCCACTCAGGGGGCTTGGAGTCGGGCGGACCCCGGAACATTTACCATTACGGCCGGCGTCGACGATACCATTACGGCGACCGTGGACGGCGTGTCCAGCAATCTCACGCTCACTGCCGGAACTTACACATCGGCGGAGTATGTGAGTCACGTCGAATCCAAGATCAACGGTGCCGCCGCCTTCTCGAATGCCGGACTCGGCGTGAAGATCACGGCCACAGCTGGAACCGTGACAGCCACTTCCGCTTCCTATGGATCCACTTCCAGCGTATCGATAACAGGCACGGGCGTGGTGGGCGGTTCGTCCACCGCCGGACTGGATGTGGCGGGAACGATCGGCGGCATCGCCGCCACCGGTAAGGGGCAAGCACTGATCGCCAGCGATACTTCTTCCGCAAAGGGATTGGAACTTTCGGTTGCCGGTGGCGCATTGGGAGATCGCGGGACCATCGATTTTTCCCGGGGGTATGCCTACCGTCTTGAGAAATTGCTCGACAACATGGTGACTGCCGATGGCCTGCTCGCCGGTCGAACCGACGGCATTGCAAAGAGCATCAAACAGATCGACAAGCAACGCGAGGTACTTGGACAGCGCCTTGAAGGTGTGGAGGCGCGTTTTCGAGCGCAGTTCGCCTCGCTCGATAAGCTCATCAGCAGCATGACTTCCACCAGCAACTTTTTGACTCAACAACTCGCTAGCTTGGCGCGTAGCCGCTAGTCAGAATAATCGGAGGGAAATATGTCGGCAACGGTAGCGCGTGCAGTCGCAGCGTACGCACGAACGGAAGTGGAGACCGGAATCGAATCGGCCAGACCGGAGCAGTTGATCATCATGCTCTACGACGGCGCGCTCAAGGCGATCTACAAGGCCAAGGCGGACATGCTCCGCAATGATCCCGCCAGCAAGGGGGCGTCGGTATCCAAAGCGATCGCCATCATCGAGGACGGGTTGCGCGGGGCGCTGGACCTGAAGGTCGGGGAGATTGCGACCAATTTGGACGCGCTCTACGAATACATGAGCAACAAGTTGCTGGTGGCCAATTTGAAGAACGACCGGTCGGCGTTAGATGAAGTGGCCAAGTTGTTGACCGACCTCAAGAGCGCATGGGAAGAACTGGAGCGCGGCGGAGGCGCTCAGACTTCCGGGGCTGCGGGCGGTTAGTTCAATTTGGCATGGCCGAGATGGCAGCTTCAGCGCAACGGTTAGAACTGATCGATTGCTATACGCATGCCCTTGGGCTTACCGAGCAAATGCTGGATGCGGCCCAGAAGGGCGACTGGGATCGACTGGTCAAGGTTGAAATCGAGCGGGGTCGCCTGATGGACCACCTTAGGGACACGGATTGCGACCCGCCGGCGGCGAACGCAGCGCTAATCCAGCAGCGCGAAATTATCGAATCGATCTTGGCGCAGGATCAGCAAATCAAGATGTTGACCCAGGATTGGATGCACGAGTTGCGCGATATTCTGGGCAGCAGCACTGCCCAGCGCCTGTTGAATCGTACCTACGACGTAACCTGAGTTGACGACGCACCGCCGCCGTAGCAAACTTCCCCTCCCCAGCGATGGTGCTGGCATGAACGGAAGAGGGGACGCAGGTGCAGGGAAGTGGACTTACTTGGCAAATCCTTGCGATCGCCGTAGCGCTCGTCGCGGCAGCCAATGTGGTGATCTTTCTCCTCTATCGCTGGTCGACGAAACTGCTGGTTCACCGCTTAGACGGACGTGTGTCCAAAGCCGCCGCCCCCATCACCGTTTCCGTGCTCGCGCAAGAGATGGACGACTTGAAGGAGCATCTGGCTACCCTCAAAGCCGAGGTACGGCATCTGAAGACGCTCAAGCCCGCCATCTCGCCCTACAACCAGGCGTTGCACATGGCCAAACAGGGGTATGCGGCGGGAGAGGTTGCGAGCAGTTGCGGAATCTCTCGCGGCGAGGCCGAACTGATCATCGCCTTGTATCGAAAATCCAAGATCAACGGCGTCGAATAGCAGGGCGGGGGACCGCGTTGATCCCGGATGCGCTCACCTAGGTTAGCCCGTGGCCGACCCGTTTAACGCTATTACTCGCTTTCTCCTCGACGGCGCATTGCGCCTCGATTCCGGGCGTACGGAAGACCCCCACTGGCAACCCGGGGCGCGCGTCAGCGCCCAGGTGCGCGCCATTGTGGATCCCACACGGGTCGTGCTCCAAATCGGTGAGCACGTCGTCGACGCCAAGATACCCATCCCGGTGACCGTTGGCCAACGTCTCGCCCTCCGGGTCGTGGAGCCATTTCCTAAATTGGTCTTCACGCTGGATAACCCTGAGCAGCCGGCCCAAACCCAGGTGAGCTTGAGTCAGGCTGGGCGCGTGATCGGAGAGGTGATTCGGACAATGCCCGCAGCCCAGGCGGGAAACCCTTTGCGTCTGACCAACGTGCCTGCCCTGCCCAAACCGAACCTGCCGAAGGCGTTCACCGACGAGATCGCGCGCAGCCTCAAACAAGCCGTGGACAAGAGCGGGCTGTTCTACGAGAAGCACCAAGCACGATGGATTGCCGGGGACTATCCCCTTACAGACCTCAAACAGGAGCCGCAGACCACGTTTTCGCGTCCCGCGGGTCCCGCCGCCCCCAATCCACCGGCAGCGCAACTTGCCGTGGCGGGCGATGAAGGAGAAACTGAAGCGCCAGTTGCGAATCGCGCTCTACCGGAAGACAAGCTCGGGACACTGCGAGGTAGCGTGGAAAGCCGGGGCGCGCCGGAACCTCCACTGCGCGCTCAGTTGGAGTTGGTTGACGGCCGGCCAGTCACGATAGCGTTGCCCGGGTGGGAGCAACGCGAGGTCTATTGGGACTTACCCCAGCGTGAAGCCGACGCGCAAGCCGCACCGGACGAAGAGGTCTGGAGTACACAACTTAGGCTCAGCTTTCCCCACTTGGGATCCATTACCGCGAACCTTCGACTCTCGGGTAATAGCGTGGCCCTGTCGGTGGCAGCCGGTTCGTCAAGCACACATGCGCGGCTGGTGACGCAACAGGAAGTCTTGATTGCGGCATTTCGCTCGGCGGGGCTGACGCTCTCACAACTCGGGGTAACTGAGGAAGAATGAGCCTCAAGAATAAGGATCGCCAATTCGCGGTCGCGCTGGCCTACCGCAAGCACGACCTTGCCCCGAAGGTCGTGGCCAAAGGCTCGGGCATTCTCGCTCAGGAAATCATCACCCGCGCCAAGGAGGCTGACATCTTCGTGCACGAATCGCCCGAGCTGGTGTCATTGCTGATGCAAGTGGATCTCGATCAGCACATCCCGCCGCAACTCTATCGCGCCATTGCCGAATTGTTGGCGTGGTTGTATCGCATTGAAAACGCAGAGAGTCTCCCTCGTTCCGTAGTGCCCTAACTTTGCAAAGACTGCAGCAGATCGCTTTCTAATCGCAGCACCTGGCGGGTATCTTTCAACGCCTCGCCCATCACCAGGAAAGTATCCTCCGCGCGCTCGCCCATGGTGTTGATCTTGGCGTTGTGCAAATCGATGCCGTATCGCACTAGCACGCGGGCGATGTTCGAAAGCAATCCCGGCCGGTCGCCCGCGGTCACTGACAGGTAGTAGGCATTGCCGCGCTCGTCGGGTCGAATGGCCACCTCAGGCTTGACCGGAAAACTCTTCAGGCGGCGGCTGATACGCCCTTTCACCGGAGGCGGTAGTGGAGCGTCTCGCTCCAACTGTGTGGTGAGTTCGTGCTCGATATAATGGAGCAGGTCACGGTAATTGGTTTCGTTAGGGGCGGGATTCATCACCTGAAACGTGTCCAGCGCGTAGCCATGCAAAGTGGTATAGATGCGCGCTTCGATGATGGAAAACTGGACACGCTCGAAGAAAGCGCAAATCTGCGCGAATAGATTCTTACGATCCGGCGTGTAGATCAGCACCTGAATGCCTTCCCCCACGGGACTGATACGCGCCTTGACCACCGGCACCGGCGTGTCCACCCGATAGTTGAGAATGCGTGTATGCCAGGCCACTTCGCGCGCGTCGTGCCGCAGAAAGTAGGCAGTATCGAGTTGATCCCAAAATTTCTGATGCGCACCGTCGGGGACGGCATACAGTCGCAACTTGTCCAGTGCCAACTTCTGGCGCGATTGCAGGCGATGGCCGCTGGGGTCGGTGTCCCCGCCCAAAAAGCGCCGCGTCGACCAGAATAGATCCTCCAGCAGTTTGCCCTTCCATGCGTTCCAAACTTTTGGACTGGTGCCGCGAATGTCGGCGACCGTCAACAGATAAAGCGCGATCAAGCGCCGCTCGTTTTGCACCAACGCTGCAAAATCAGCGATCACCTTCGGATCCGCCAGATCTTTCTTCTGTGCCGTGGAAGACATAACCAGGTGCTGCGCCACCAGCCACATCACCAGTTCGGTATCCTCTTCCGGCATCCCATGCGCCCGGCAGAAACGCTGCGCATCGACCTTACCGAGCGCGGAATGATCGCCGCCTCGCCCCTTAGCGATATCGTGGAACAGTCCCCCCAGATAAAGTAACTCTGGCTTGTCGAACTCGCTGATCAACCGGCTGCAAAGCGGATATTCGTGCGCCATCTCAGGCACCGCAAAGCGGCGCAGATTGCGCACCACCATGAGGATATGTTCGTCGACAGCGTAGACGTGATACAGGTCGTGCTGCATTTGCCCGACTACACGTCCAAAGGCGGGCAGGTAGCGGCCCAATACGCCGTAGCGATTCATGCGACGCAGAGCATGCGTCAGGCCGGTGCCATGGCGAAACAGTCCCAGAAAGGCGTTCCGATGGTTCGTGTCGCGGCGAAAGCGCGCATCGATCAGATACGTGGCTCGCCACATCGCGCGTAGCGTGCTTGCCGCCAATCCCTTCAATTGCGGATGTTGCTGCAGCAACGCAAAGCATTCCAGAATGGCGCCGGGCTGCTGTTCAAACAAAAGATCGTCGCGCGCCCTAAGATATTCGTGCTCGACCACAAAGCGCTCATTCATGGGCGCCGGAGGGGCATCGGTAATGCCGTCGATGCGCGTTCGAAGATTGTGCAGTAACACCTCGTTGAGCGCCGTGACCTCGCGTGCCGTGCGAAAGTAGCGCTGCATCAAACGTTCGCTGCCAAGTCTGTGCGGCGTGTCTTCCAGCGCCAGTTGTTTTGCGAGTGGGGCTTGCATGTCGAATAACAGACGATCTTCCCGACGACCGGCTTGGTAATGCAGACGGATACGAATATTCTGCAGCACGGCTTCGTGCTGACTGATGCGTTTGGCTTCAGCCGAAGTCAGTAACTCGTGTTTCGCAAGGGCCTGCCACTTCGCCCCCAATCCGGCTGCGCTGCTGACCCACAGAATGGTATTGAGATCGCGCAGCCCGCCCAGGCCCTCTTTCACGTTAGGTTCGAGGTTGGACGCCGTGTCGTTGAAGCGGTTGTGGCGCTGCTGCTGCTCCAACAACTTGGCTTCGAGAAAACGTTGCGGATCCAAATTACGCGCGACGCCCGCCGTGAATTGAGCGAACAAGGCACGGTTGCCAGCGACCAGGCGTGCTTCCAGCAGCGTAGTTTGAATGGTGATGTCGCGCTGGGCTTCGGCAATGCACTCCGCGATGCTGCGTACGCTGTGGCCGATCTCCAGCCCCATGTCCCATAGCGGGGCAACCAGGGCAGCGACCTGTTCTCGCAGCGAACCATCCTGGTCCGGGACCAGGATGAGTACATCCACATCGGAATGGGGAAACAGTGTGCGCCGGGCATAGCCGCCCACGGCTACCAGCGTCAATTGTCCGGAAACGTTGGCCTCGCGCCATACGCTGCGTAAAACACCATCCACCAATGTGGCGTGCTTGCCCAGAAACGGCGCCGGACGCCCGCTTTTTAGGAAAGACTCCTTCAGCGCCGCCCGCGCCCGGGACACCAGTTCCCGATAGTGCGCGACCGGGACTTGGTTCAACGCGGCACGAACTCCACGATGGGGCGCAGGACGGCGGACTGCTCTATCACCGGGGGCGGCGGCGACCCCAGGGATACCGTCAGGACTTCGAATCCCTCCTGTGTGACCAGTACCGTGTGCTCCCATTGCGCCGAGAGACTATGGTCTTTAGTCACCACGGTCCAACCATCGCCCAACACTTTGATGCCGGCTTTGCCGGCGTTGATCATGGGTTCCACGGTGAATGTCATGCCCGGCAATAACTTCACGCCGGTGTGCGGACGGCCGTAGTGCAGCACCTGCGGTTCCTCGTGGAACTTGCGGCCGATGCCATGCCCACAGAATTCGCGCACCACACTGTAGCCTTTACCCTCGGCATAGCGCTGGATGGCGAAACCGATGTCGCCCAAGTACGCGCCCGGCCGCACTGCGCGGATGCCCAGCCACATGCATTCGTAGGTGATCTGGCACAGGCGCTTGGCCTGTATGGAGGACTCTCCCACCGCGAACATCCGGCTGGTGTCGCCATGAAATCCGTCCTTGATGACCGTGATGTCCACATTGACGATATCGCCCGTCTTGAGTCTTTTCGGCCCCGGAACCCCATGGCACACGACGTGGTTCACCGAGGTGCAGATCGAACGCGGAAACGGCTGGTAGCCCGGTGGCGCGTAGTTGAGGGGCGCCGGTACGGTGCCCTGCACCCGCACCATATACTCGTGGCATAGTGCGTCCACATCGTCCGTGGACATATTGGCCCGGATCAATGGCCCGATATAGTCCAGAACCTCAGAGGCCAGACGGCCCGCCACGCGCATCTTTTCGATATCTTCTGGAGTTTTGAGTACGACGGACATAGGGGTGCGCTGAAAACTTGATGTGGTGCGATTCTACTGGAGGCCATCAGCGTTGATTGCGCGCCACGCCCGCTCCGGTTAGAGTGCCTCACATAACGCAAAACCAAGGGGAGAAGCATGAAGATCACCGATATTCAGGTACTCGCGCTGGCCGGCCCGTCCTTGCCGGTGGCTATGAAACCGGCATGGGCGCCGGGAACGCAATGGACCCGCTACGGCGGCACAATGGTGAAGGTCTTCACCGATGAAGGCATCATCGGCCTCGGATCGCCGGGTTATACGATTTCACCCAAGATCGAATCCTGGATCAAGCCGCAGCTCATCGGACAGGATCCTTTCGCGTTGGAGCGCCATGCCTCGGTGTTTCGCGGGGCAGGGGAGGGGTGGGGCGTCGAGATCGCACTGTGGGACATTATCGGCAAGGCCTGCGGACAACCCGTCTACAAACTGTGGGGCGGATATCGTGACCGGGTGCCGGCCTATGCTTCCTGTATCGAGGTGCGCAGCCCTGAGCGGCGTGCGGAGGATATCTTGCGCGTACAAGCGGATGGCTGGCGTGCCGCCAAATTGCGCATCCACGATTGGACGCTCAAGGCGGACATCGCCCAAGTGGAAGCGGTTCGCCGTGCAGTAGGCGAGGAGTTCACCTTGCTGGTGGACGCTAATCAAGCGCAACAACCCGGCACGCAGCAGCCGGATAAAAGCGTGGCGTGGAGTTATGACCGCGCGCTGCAAACTGCTCGCGAATTGCAACGCCTGGGCGTGTATTGGCTGGAGGAACCCCTAGGGCGCTACGACTTCGATAACCTCGCGCGCCTCGCCGATGCGGTAGACATTCTGATCGCGGGCGGAGAAAACAATCTCGGGTTGCACGAGTATCGCTGGTTGGTCGAGCGCAACTGCTACGACGTGCTGCAGCCCGAAGCCATGGTGGGCGAAACCATGACACAGATCCGCAAAGCCTGCGCCTATGCTGAAATGCACCACAAGCTGTGTGCTCCGCACCATGGTGGCGGTGGCATGGGCTTCGTGGCTCATCTGCATTTGTGTGCAGCAATTCCCAACTGCCCGTTCGTGGAGGTGTTCCACGACCTGCCTGGATTCACCAGCGATGTCTTTCAGTGGTACCTGGCCGAACCCATTCGCATCGATCCCGTCGATGGATGCATGCCATTGCCGCAAAAGCCGGGATTTGGCGTCGAGTTGGATGAAGACAAGATCCGGCGTTACGCTTCGGTGCACTAGCCATGACATCCGAGCCCAAGGATCCCTACTCGTACAACACAGCCGATGTGGAAGAGCCGCCTCAAGCCTTGTTTGGCATGCTACGGAGAATCGGCCCGGGCATGCTGCTTACCGCCGCCATCGTCGGTACGGGCGAAATAAAAGGGACTTCGCGGGCGGGGTATTGACCCCGCCCTTGACCAAAGGGGGCTACGTGAAAATCACTTCGCCCCCTTTGGAAACCCCCAAAGTTTGCCCCCGCGCCAAGAGCGCGGGGAATACGAGTTGATCGCCACCACGCGCTTGGGCGCCGGCATGGGGAACGGAGGTCATCTGCTAACATCTGTGCCTTCTCAAGTATTGCGATTAAGTAAAGACATGTTCGATCTCCTGATTAAGAATGCACAACTTTACGATGGATTAGGCTCCGCCCCCGTGCAATCCAGCCTCGCGGTCAAGGATGGGCGCATCGCCGCCATCGGCAATGCGCTGGGCAGTGCCACGGAAACCGTGGACGCCAACGGACTTGCACTCATGCCCGGCATCATCGACAGTCACACGCACTACGATGCCCAAATTACGTGGGACCCGTTGGCTTCACCGTCTCCGGCGATGGGTGTAACCACGGTTGTCATGGGCAATTGCGGATTCAGTCTCGCCCCCTGCCGACCGGCGGACCGTGACATGAATCTGCGCAATCTCACGTACGTCGAAGGCATGTCGCTGGATAGTCTGCGGGCGGGCGTGAATTGGCAGTTCGAAAGCTTTCCTCAGTACCTGGATTTCATCGAGAACAACGGCGTCGGGCCCAACGTGGCGGCCTACATCGGCCACTCGTCGGTACGCACTTGGGTGATGGGCGAGGATGCTTCAAAGCGCGCCGCCACGCAGGAGGAAATCGGCGCCATGCGTCGCATCATCATCGAGGGTCTCGAAGCCGGAGCCGTGGGTCTGTCCAGTACCACGTCGTATCAGCACAACGGCGAGAACGGCATCCCCATGCCCTCCAGATTGGCAAAGGATGAAGAATTTCATGCTTTGGTCAGTGCCTTGGGCGAAACCGGGCGCGGCATGTTCATGATGACCAAATCCTCCGATACCAGGCCGCCGTGGTTGCAAGCCGTGGCCGCGGCCGCCAAGCGGCCGTTCCTGGTGGCGGCGGTTCTACATAACCCGCTGGTGCCCGATGCGGTGTTTGACGACATGCGTGGCGTCGCGCAAGGACGAGAGCGTGGACTGGAGATGTACGGCGCGATCTCCTGTTGCCAACTTAAGTTCGAGTTCAACATGCGCGAACCTTACGTGTTCGAGGGACTGCGTTCATGGAAACCCGCCATGAGCGTACGAGGTGACGGCGCTAAAGCGTTGTTCGCAGACGTGTCTTTTCGCCAGTCGGTGAAAGACGAGCTGGCGGTCAAAGTGCGTCGCGTGTTCGCCGGGGACTGGGACAAGGTTCACGTCGCGCAGGTGCGAGACGTGAAGCATCAGGCTTACGAAGGCAAGAGTGTCGCTCAGTTGGCGTTGAACGACGCCAAGCATCCGCTCGACTGGCTGCTCGATCTGTCGCTCGCCGAGGATCTCGATACGGTCTTTACCGCCGTGCTGCTCAATTCCGATGAAGACGCCGTCGCGCGTCTGCTCAACGACAAGAACAGCATTGTGACCTTGTCGGACGCCGGCGCCCACACCACTTTTTTCAGCGACGCAGGCTTTGGTCTGCACCTACTGGGGTATTGGTCACGACAGAAGGGCGTCATGTCCTTCGAACGCGCTGTGCAGAAACTCACCAGCGAACAAGCGCGGCTATTCGGCATCAAGGATCGCGGCGTATTGAAGGTCGGCGCACACGCCGATCTGCTCTTGCTCGACCTTGATCGAGTGGATCGCGGCGAGCCGAAACGTTATTTCGATTTGCCCGCCAGCGGCACGCGCTTGATTACTCCGGCGGTCGGTTTGCATGGGGTATGGGTGAACGGCACGTTGATCGCCGACGCCGGCGGACTGCGTGGTGATGCGGGCAGACCTGGAACGGTATTGCGCGAGTTCGTGCACTAGCCCACATTCCGAATTGCGGAAAGTCCCTGCTTTAATTCCTACACAGTGGAACTGGGCGGAAAGATTGCCCACCCTTGAGTAAACGCGAACGCTGAATTCGCGTTTCGCCCCCAGGATATGATCCAGGGGAGCGTGAGGAAATGAAGTTCTACTACGTCAGTATGGTCGGCGTGATACTCATTGCCCTGATCTATCGTCTGGGTACCGGTGTACTTGTCTGGGTCTGGTGCCGCTTGCGATGGAAAATGAAGGGAGCTTGGCGAGCCATGCTCCCTTTGTTTTTTCTGCTGTACATCAGCCCGATTGCGGAGGAGCTTTGGATCGCTTGGCAGTTCGGGCAATTCTGCAATTCAGGTGACCCCGATCTTCTTGGCAAGGAGGCAGGCTACGGATCGTGGCAGGTTGCTCACAAAGTGATTCGACGTGAGCAAGCAGTCATGCACCAGGACTCTCGGCAACGGGTGGGCAGCGCCGTGACGTTCCAAAGACATGCCCCGTGGTTCTACGTAGGGTTTGAGGCGCCCGCGATGTCCTGCTCGGAATCACCCTTTGGCTTGGGAAGTCAGGGCGTGGGCACCACAACAGGCACTACGTGGTAGCTACCACGGTTTCCCATCCGCAGCCAGCCGCAGTGGACTCGGGGCTTGCGTGCTTAGTCACGCTGGCACGTCTACATGGCGTCCCGGCGGACCCCGATCAACTGGCGCACGAATTCGCGACTGACGGAAAACGTCTTGGCAATTCGGAGATCCTGCTGGCGGCCAAGCACCTGGGCTTGCAAGCGAAAGTGGAGAGGGTGCGCGTTGATCGTATCGCCAAGACGCCCCTGCCGGCGATGGCCTTGGGCGGTGACGGCCACTACTTCATACTCGCCCGCGCAGAACCCGATGGCGTATTGATCCAATCCCCTCTGGCTGGCCGTCCCGAAACGCTCACCCTGGCCGAATTCTTGACGCGTTGGAACGGTACGTTGATTCTGTTCACTTCACGCGCCCGGGCCGCTGGCGATATAGCCAGATTCGACTTCACGTGGTTCATACCGGCCATCGTGAAGTATCGCAAGCTGCTCAGCGAAGTGTTGCTTGTCTCCTGCGTCCTGCAGTTCTTTGCCCTCATTACGCCGCTGTTCTTTCAGGTGGTGATGGACAAGGTACTGGTGCATCGAGGATTCACCACCTTAGACGTCATCGCCGTTGGACTTCTCGTCGTGGTGATCTTCGAAGTGAGCTTGAACACGCTGCGTGGCTACGTGTTCTCGCACACCACCAGCCGCATCGATGTGGAATTGGGCGCTCGCCTGTTTCGCCATTTACTTAATCTCCCGCTGTCGTATTTTCAGGCGCGGCGAGTGGGGGATTCGGTGGCTCGCGTGCGCGAGCTGGAAAACATCCGTTCGTTCTTGACCGGCAATGCCATTACGCTCGTACTCGATCTGCTGTTCTCTGTGCTGTTCGTCGCCGTCATGGCGTTCTATAGCGGATGGTTGACCCTCATCGTAGTGGGTTCGCTACCATGCTACGTCATCTTGTCCGTGGCCATCACACCCGTGCTACGCGCTCGCCTGAACGAGAAATTCAATCGTGGCGCCGAAAACCAAGCCTTTCTCGTGGAAACCATTACCGGCATTGACACGGTGAAGGCGGCGGCGGTGGAACCGCAATGGCTGCGCCAATGGGATATGCAACTGGCGGCCTATGTCTCGTCATGCTTTCGCACAGCCGTGTTGAGTTCCTTGGCCAACGGCGGCGTTTCCCTGATCGGCAAAACGGTCACCGTGGTCGCGATGTATTTCGGCGCGCGCTTGGTCATCGACGGCAAACTGAGCGTGGGACAACTCGTCGCATTCAACATGCTGGCCGGGCAGGTGGCGCAACCCGTCATGCGACTGGCGCAGTTGTGGACCGACTTTCAACAGGTGGGCATTTCAGTGCAGCGCTTGGGCGATATCCTTAACACGCCCACGGAAGTCGTGGCCAGCAAGAATTCGCTACCCGCCATTGAAGGCCGCATCACGCTCGACCAAGCGAGTTTTCGCTATCGCGCCGATGGACCGGAAGTGCTCAAGGGAGTTAGCTTGGAAGTGGCGGCGGGCGCGGTCATCGGAATAGTGGGGCGCTCGGGATCGGGCAAGAGCACACTGGCGAAATTGATCCAGCGCATGCACGTCCCCGAGCGCGGTCGCGTACTGATTGACGGGATCGATCTGGCGTTGGCAAACGCCTCCTCCCTACGCCGCCAGATCGGCGTCGTGCTGCAAGACAATGTGCTGTTCAACCAAACCATTCGCGCCAACATCGCCCTCACCGATCCAGGAGCACCGCTGGAAGGCGTGGTGCAAGCGGCGAAACTGGCTGGCGCCCACGATTTCATCCTGGAGCTGCCGGAAGCCTACGACACCATGGTCGGGGAGCACGGCGCCACGCTCTCGGGCGGACAGCGCCAGCGCATCGCCATCGCACGCGCGCTGATGGGCAACCCGCGCATCCTGATCTTCGATGAGGCAACCAGTGCCCTCGACTACGAATCCGAGCGCATCATTCAAAACAACATGAAGGCCATATGCAAAGGCCGCACCGTGCTCATCATTGCGCACCGGCTCTCGGCGCTACGGGATACGCATCGCATCGTGGTCGTCGAACGTGGACAGATCGTCGAAAGCGGCACGCATTGCGAATTGCTTCGGCGCGAAGCGGGGCACTACTCGCGTCTTTACCGCATGCAGCAAGGATGACTTTGATCTACCGACTACAAGCTCTGGGCGAACTGTGCAAGCGCTACGGTGACGCCCTACGCTACGCATGGACCCATCGCAAGGCGATGGATCCCATTCCCCGGCCCGCTTACGAAGCGCAATTTCTACCCGCTGCCTTGGCACTCCAAGACACGCCGGTAACACCCGCTCCGCGCTTGGCATCGTGGTGCATGATTGGGTTTGCCGTCATCGCACTCTTGTGGGCCGCACTCGGGCACATCGATGTGGTGGCCACCGCGACCGGTCGTATCGTTCCCAACGATGGCACAAAGATCATTCAATGCGTTGAAACCGCGACAGTACGAGCCATTCACGTCAGAGACGGCCAGGTCGTACGGGCCGGCGATAGGTTGATCGAACTCGATGCAACCAACGCGCTCGCCGATTCGGATCGTCTGCGCGCAGATCTCGTTTCCGCCCGATTGCAAATGGCACGCGGGAAAGCCATGTTGAGTGCCATCGATTCGGATAGCGCACCCGTACTGGACGCCTCCGCTGGAATCCTCGAAACTCAGCGCATCGAGGCGCAGGCACTCGTGAATGGCCAATACAACGAAGTGAGAGCAAAACTTTCCCGCCTTGACGCGCAATTCGCCAGGCACGAAGCCGAACATCAGTCCCTCTTGCAGTTGGTGAGGAAGCTGGAGCAGACCGTGCCCATTGCGCGCCGCCGTGCGCAGGATTTCAAAAACTTGTTCGAACAGAGATTCGTTTCCGAACACGGTTACCTCGAACGTGAGCAAGCCCGCATTGAACAAGAGGCCGATTTGGCGGTTCAGCGCGGACGCATCCAGGAAGTCGCCGCCGCCGTGAACGAAACGCGAAGCCAGAGACGGTCACTGATCGCGGAGGCTCGACGCATCAACCTAGACAGCATCAACGAAGGCAGACAGAAAGCGGCGACCTGGGAGCAAGAACTGAAGAAGGCTGACTCTCGCGGCAGATTCCTGCGCCTGACCGCGCCCGTCGACGGCACCGTCCAGCAGTTAGCCATGCACACCGTTGGTGGCGTCGTGACCTCAGCCCAACCTCTCATGCAAATCGTCCCGCGCGATCACCCGCTCGAAATTGAAGCGCTGATCGAGAACAAGGACATCGGCTTCGTCAACGCCGGGCAGAATGCTGAGGTCAAGGTGGAAACATTTCAGTTCACCAAGTACGGTACCCTGCATGCGAAAGTTATCTCCGTGTCGCACGATGCCATCAACGACGAAAAACGCGGCCTCGTTTATTCGGCTCGGGCCAAGATGGATCGTTCGTCTATCGACGTCGATGGCACGCAAGTCAAGCTAAGTCCAGGCATGGTCGTGACGGTGGAAGTGAAGATTGCTCGGCGACGAGTCATCGAGTACTTTCTGAGTCCACTTATGCAATACGGGCACGAGGCGCTTAGGGAACGATAGGACGCCTCGGCCATACAGGCGTCGGTTACACTCCCATCAAGGGAGGAAATCATGAAGATACTAGCGTTATTACTGCTGATGGCCAGCAGCACCGCCTCGGCAAACTGGACTCAGATCAGCGCAGACGCCACGACCACGACCTATGCCGACGCGGCAACAGCCCAGAAAAGCGGCAGCACCACAAAGATGTGGTCACTGGTGGATTTCAAAGGCTTTCAGCGCATGGTGGAAGTGGGCTACTTCTCACGCAAACTCCAGGTTGAATACGACTGCGCCGCCGCGCGCTCACGAGGACTTGCACAGTCTTTTCATTCGGAGAACATGGGCGTTGGGAAGGTGGTGTATTCCGACGATACCGCGCAGGAATGGGAACCCGTCGAGCCTGGAACACTGAGCGAGTCGCTACTCAAAGCCGCTTGCAAATAGTCAGGGCCGGCTCGCTTTCCCGAGATCGGATCGCTTGGCGCCAGTTCGTTAAACTAGCGCGCTTTGCCCAATCATCTTGGAACGAACCCAAACCGTGAAACAATCAATTGTTACCCTGGACATGGAAGGTGTCCTGACGCCCGAGATCTGGATTGCCGTCGCGGAGAGGACCGGCATCCCGGAATTGCGCCGAACAACCCGCGACGAGCCGGATTACGACAAACTCATGCGCGGCCGGCTGGATATCCTCGATCGGCACGGGTTGACGCTATCCGAAATCCAGCACGTCATCGGCACATTGCAACCGCTGCCCGGGGCGCGGGAATTTCTTGACGAACTTCGTTCCTTTGTCCAGTTATTGATCCTTTCCGATACGTTTGAGCAATTCGCGGCACCGCTCATCAAGCAACTGGGAATGCCCACGCTGCTCTGCCACTCGTTGGTGGTGGTAGACGATCGCATCGTCGACTACGAGCTACGCATCCCTGAGCAAAAGCGCGAGGCCGTGTCCGCCTTCAAAAAAATGAACTATAACGTGATCGCGGCGGGTGACTCATTCAATGATACGACGATGCTGATCGAGGCCCACGCCGGTTTTCTATTTCATGCGCCGGACAACGTGAAAGCTCAATTTCCGCAGTTCGAGGCGGTAAATAAGTATTCCGAATTGATGAAGCTGATCAAAGGTGCGTTGTAGGCTTGCGAAACAATCATTCCCACGCTTGTGTTTTTGGCGCCGTATGGAAGTCCGACCACCGTGATAGTATTTCCCTCTCTATGTGATACCTACCATGAGCCATGATTCGAACCGTAATTAGTCTGAATGCAGAACAAAAAGGCGTGGTCGGACGACACGGCGCGAGAACTGGGTAAAGCCATGACAGAAATCGTGCGCGAGGCACTCGACCGCTACCGATCGCAGCACACGCAAGGTCGCAATACTGCGCTAGGGACCCTCCTTAGGCGAGCGCACGGGATATGGAAGCGTGGTCACGGGCTCGCTTGGCAACGAAAGCTACGAACCGAATGGGAGGATCGATGAATTTCTTGTTGAATTCGGTGGTCCTTATCGATCGTTTCATTGGCATCGGGAATGCCGCCGAGTTCATCGAGCGACATGAGGGAGATATCGCAATCTCCGCTATGACTCGCGCGGAGGTGCTGGCTAGGTTTTCTGCGAGTGACTAGTGCCGGACTTGTAATGGCTGTGCTGGACGCCGTGCATTTCATACCAACGGACGCGGCGGTTGCGGACGAAGGCGCGCGAATACGTCGTAGCAGGCACCTGAAACTGCCCGATGCCATACAGGCGACCGTCGCGACGCGCCATACACCATAGGGGATCAGAAAGTAATCTTGCGGACCTCGAGAAATTCCTGAACTACGGCCACTCTGGGGTCATCCATGACGAGCCAAATTTAAAGTAGCCTTCAGGCAATAGTCGTCGCGTAGACAAACTTGGCAAACCAGACTTCCTTTCTGCAGTACTGGGGTAAGGCCGATCCGAGCTATCCGGACGAGCCGAAGTGGCATCCGTTGGCATATCATTGCCTGGATGTCGCAGCGGTAGGTCGCGAATATTTGCACCGGGCACCTGCCGTTCGCGCCTTGTTAATGAGGATGTTTCGAATCGAAAATGAAGCCGCGGCGGAAGGGTGGGTGGCTTTCTGGCTCGCATTGCATGACCTGGGCAAGTTCTCGGAAGCCTTTCAAAGTCAACGGCCTGATCTTTTCATTAGTGCGCGCTGCCGCCCGCCTGATCCGAGTAAAAGCTACCGAATACGTCACGACAGCCTCGGCATGTTGTTCTGGAAAGAGGTACTCGGCCCGAAGTCGGTGGAAGAAGAGTGGTTCGGTCCGGATTCGGGGGATGCGCTTTATGGACTCAATTGCTGGGTGCGTGCCGTCACGGGGCATCACGGTCAGCCACCACAGGAGGGGTCTGATTTTTGGGAGCAACATTTTGACCGTGAGCACGATCGCGCCGCGATCCTCGAGTTCGTGAATGAGATGCGTGCGCTAGTAGTCG
>JANNFC010000471.1:0-3082 GCA_031379405.1 Betaproteobacteria bacterium
CCGAAGAGGCCGGGCGCACGCTGCGCCGGCTCTTCTAAACGCGCTTAGGCGGGAGCGCTGCGCTGGATCGCCCTCGCCCATTCCGCCAAAGCCGTTCACCCCCTCGATGCGGCAGTTCGCCACCGGAGCGTTTTCATTGAAGCGCCAATGGCATTAGCCTCCGCGCATGAACTCACGACGTATCCTCCACTTCCTCTCAATCCTGTCCACCACCCAATCCGCTGCTGCATCTAAGCGACTTACTAGAACGTCGCTTTGTGAATCGAGTGCGTGGGGAAAGCATCTCCTCGCCGCCGGCATCGCGCTCTTTGTCGCCCTCCAATGCAGCGCGCAAATCATCTGGTACACGCCCAACCCGGCCTATTCCATCGCGCGCAACTGGAACGAGCGCATCCTGGAAAGCATTCGGATGGACACGCCGCATCCTCCGGTTCAGGCCAGGAATTTGTTCAGTTACTCCGTCTGCATGTACGACGCCTGGGCCGCTTACGATACCAATGCCGTCGGCTTCATCTATCGCGGCAAGCACACCGCGCCGGACGTGGCGGCGGCGCGGCGCGAGGCGATCAGCTACGCCATGTATCAAATGATGTTGGAGAGGCTTGCTTACTCACGAACGGCCACCAACCAGTCGTACGCAAGCCCCAATTTCATGGCGGCCTTGGGCTACGACACCAACTACGTTTTGCGCACGACCGACACCCCTGCGGGCATTGGCAACCTCATTTACGACGCGGTTTCGGCGTGGTTCATCAATGACGGTTCGCGGCAGACCAACGGCATTCCGTACCCCACCCTCAATCCACCCAGAGGGTACCCGGATGCGCCTACAAACGCGGGTGGATACAATTTCGTCAATTTTCCAGCAGTGGTGGCGCTGCCTGGGACTACTGATGGCTCAAACCAGATGGTCGATGTTAATCGTTGGCAACGGCTGGTTGTGGCCAATGCAATTGATCAAAACGGGTTTCCTTTCCCTCCTCTCCAACCTTATGTCGGAGCGCAGTGGCTGACCGTGCGGCCGTACCAGCTTGCGCGTATTGATTCCACCTTGCCGTGGATTGATCCGGGACCGCCGCCGTTCTTTGGCACAGCCACCCATGCGCAATTCATAAAAGAGATTTTGGCAGTTCTACAAGCCGGCAGAATGTTGACGACGGCTGACAATGAGATGATTGACATTTCTCCGGGTGCGATCGGCAACAACAGCCTTGAGTACGCGGGAGATTATGGCACCAATTCGTTCACCATTTACGATGGGCACGGCTACACCACGAATCCAGTCACCGGCCTGCCTTACGCGCCCAATCTGGTCAAGCGCGGTGATTTCGTGCGCGTGCTGTCAGAGTTCTGGGCGGACGGTCCCAGTTCGGAGACTCCCCCTGGCCACTGGAACAAAGTTGCCAACGATGATTCAGACCACCCCTTGAGCGTAAAGAAAATCGGCGGAACAGGGCCCGTGGTCGATCGGCTGGAATGGGACGTAAAAATGTATTTTGCGGTGAATGCCGCTGTTCATGAAGCGGCCTGTGCTTGCTGGTCCATTAAGCGTTACTACCATGCCTGGCGCCCGCTCAGTGCCATCCGTTATTTGGCCCAACTCGGCCAGTCCACTGATCCTTCCCTGACCAACTACAACGCCAACGGCATTCCGTTGGTGACAAATCTGATTGAAATGGTCACCACCGACTCCGTCAACTCCGGCCGGCACGCGGGACTGACGCCGGGGAAAATCGCGGTCTTTGCCTGGCCCGGCCAGCCTGCGGACCCGGCAAACGATGTGAGCGGGGTCCAATGGATCCACATGGAGAGTTGGATCGCTTACCAACTGAAAACTTTTGTGACGCCCGCCTTTCCGGGATACACCTCGGGCCACAGTACGTTCAGTCGATCGGCGGCTGAAGTCTTGACGGCGTTCACCGGCTCCAAGTTCGTTCCCGGAGGGCTTGGTACCTATACCTCAGTCGCCGGAACGGCAACGCGCTTGCGGAATGAATTCGGTCCCAGCCAACCGTTGACGCTCCAGTGGGCCACGTACTACGACGCTGCGGATGGGGCGGGACAGTCGCGGATTTTTGGCGGCATCCATCCGCCAGTTGATAACATTTGGGGTCGCCGCGTTGGTGAACAAGTTGGGAAAGACGTTTGGGAGGTGGCTCGAAAATATTTCGATGGCTCCATCGTCAACACCCCTGTCAGTCTCGTCATCCGAAAACTGGGCAACGGCAAGGGCGAGGTGCGCTTCAACACGCTGCGCGCGATGTACTACGAAGTCCAAAACAGCACCAATCTCAACGACCCGTTCGGCAGCTTCTCTGGTAGTGGTTACGTCCGCGCTGTGGATTCGTCGATCGCGGTTACCAACGATCTGAATCAGCCCAAGGTATTCTACCGGGCCGTTCAAAAACCAACTCCGTGAGGCGGCGCTGGCCACTACGCTTGCTGGCAAGCGCAGGAAACCAAGGCGAAAATCGTTAGTAGCCTTGAACTGATATGAAAGAGTTTCGTCATTGGCGGCCCACCAAATGGGCCGCCTTCTTCACCCCGCTCTTTTTTTGTTTACTCTGCTGCGGCTCCGCTCACGCCGCCGCGACCAAGCCATCACTGAGGGAGATTCAGGAACGAATCGCGAAACAATTTGCGGAAGCAAGTCCCCTCGCCGATCCGGGTGATGCACGCGCTCGCGATGCCGCTGCGGCAAAACTGGTAGAGTGCCAGGATTTCCTGACGGCGGTCGGAGAGCGGCTATTATGGGGCGGCTGTGAACCGGTGAAGGGCTACGACCCAAGAACATATTCGCTCACTGAATTCGATCCACTCGTGTGGTTGAAGCTGTATGGCTCAACCTTGATGTTTACCGGCGAGCATGAAATAAAAACGAACGGCCTCTTCTCCGTGCTTGAATTGAAAGCGAAGTTTCGCTCTAACTTGGACCCGGGGGACTATCCCTATCCCTTCTGGCATTCTCCAAAGAAATGGCAGGCCTATCTCGACCTGGCGTCGTTGTGCGTGGTCTTCCGAGACGAAAAAATTGTCGCTGTCTATCGGGTCGCAGAGTCTGATCCGACGAAACCACCCGCTG
>JANNFC010000581.1:0-7555 GCA_031379405.1 Betaproteobacteria bacterium
CGTACTCGCCGGCTGCGGGTGGGGTAAATGTCCACCGGTAGGTGTCCGCGCCGCTACCACAACTATAAAGGGAATTCGTTACGTGGCTGCCCGCTGCAGCCGAACGGCACCACGTTCCGGTGTAGGTCCTTGTCGCATCCTTAACTGAGACAGCCGCGTTGTCGACTATGACGCCAGTGGGGGTCTGCGCCAAAGTGCGAGAAGGCCCACAGAACACGCTTCCCAGAATGGACAAGACGAATACACCCACCCATCGCCTTCTGGCAACGGGGTCCCAGATCCCACATGCGAATCTGCCATACGACCCACTAGGCGACGATAGTGATGCGTTTGAAAACGTGAGCATGCCTAACCCCTTTTTCAACGATGAACAACTTTGAGTGATCATTCCCGGACGGTGCACGCTTACACCTCGAATGCTTCGCCATTGGTCTCTTATACTTCTGCTCTTGGTCGAAACAACATAAGCGGCGAGTCGCTTCCCTCGCGGTACATTCATCATTATGAGGAACGATCAAGGAGCAACAAAGAACGAGTACCCGGCACCACACGCCGCTGTCGCTCGGTAACGCCATAATTTGCGGCATCTCCCAGGAACCAACAATTCTTGTCAAACGATTCCACAAAAGCTACGCAAGACTCCGGGCGCGCCAAAACCGCGCTGGTGTTAGCTGATCAAGGGGTGGTGAGCGGCGCGAACTTCCTGGCCGGAGTGATCCTGGGAAGATTGCTCGGACCTGCTGGTTACGGCGAATTCACTCTGATCTACAACGCCGTCCTATTCGTGTCAGGCATTCAGATGGCGCTCATCTCCACGCCTATGATGGTGCTGGGGCCCAGTCAAGCATACGATGCGAGCCGCAACTACTTTCGAGGTGTGGTCAGGCTACAGTTCGTGTTCGCATATGCTGTTGGAATCGCGACCCTATTGACGATACTTCTATTTCAGAACGTTTTCCCTTCTTGGCGACTGAATGGTCTGGCATTGCCCGTTGGCCTTGCCGTATCCACCTATCTTCTTCAGGATTTCTTCAGACGATATGCCTTTGTGCGCGACAGTGCTGTTACCGCGTTGACGAATGATGTGCTTGCGCACTGTTCAAGACTCGCACTCCTCGTAGGAATAGGCATTGCCATCGGACTCACTGCGACGGGCGCCTTCTGGATTCACGGCATTGCCTCCCTCCTCGGAATCCTAGTTGCCGCCTTCATGATTAGGGAATCCAAACCCGTACCCGTTGCCAGCGTCAAAGAGGTTGCACGAGTACATTGGCGGTTCGGAAAATGGCTGTTGGCAGAAACCATTGCCTATTGGTTCGGCGGTCAAATGCTGGTGATCTATATAACAGGACACGTAGTGTCGACGACTGCCGTCGGCGCGGTGACCGCAGCCATGAATATCGTGGGGGCCGCCAACATTCTATTTCTCGCCCTGGAAAATTTTGTCCCGTCGAGAGCTGCAGCACGGTATGCCGCACACGGAAAAGTCGGACTTCGACGCTACCTCTGGCGGATCGCGCTACTGGGCGGAACCATGACACTAGCGATTGTATTAGCGGCGACAGTTTGGGCAGAAGGATGGCTCAGGCTCGTATATGGCGCGGCCTACTCAGGTTACGGCGAGTTAATACTTTGGTGGGGCGGCTACTATCTTCTCGGTTTCCTTCAGCGCCCCTTTTCTGTCGGCTTGCGAGTACTGGGCAACACCAGGGCCATATTCGTAGCCACCATGGCTGGGGCCGCCATATCCCTGGTTGCTAGCTATCCGTTGATTCGAGCAATGAACATCCGGGGCACGATGCTCGCCCTTTGTATCGTGCAATTTACCGTACTACTGGTGATGGGCTTGCTATACCTATCGACCTTGCGTGGTCTGAGATCGGACTCTAGTCCCGATTCAACAGTCCGATAAGTCGCCTGCGAAGCAACTGCGGAATCAGCCGCGAAGCAGCTCTAACAAGCGGTCTAAGGATGTTGATCATTACTTCATGTAACAAGTAACCCCTTGCCGTGAATGACATCGAAAATGTGTCAAGTTGCTTGGTCGTGTCGGACCATTCCAGCTTGTAGTCGCTCGCGGGTGCCATTAGCTCGAGTGCGTCAAGCCCCCTGGTCATGCAATTGTCGGCAACCATTCCCAAGTGGAGCCGACCTGGACTGAAGGCATCGTATTTCGGATTCTTCGAGGACATATAACTGTAGTAGCGCCTTTGGTAGATGAATCCCCATTGTGCGGATAAATAGTCCTTCTCACTTTGAAGCGCGAACCCTATCAGTGGCACGTTGCTCAGCGCAAGTTTCTCAACCAAGGGACGAAAATCGGAGTCCCGAAACGCCGGACTCGTCCTGGCATTAGTTCGCAACCACTCGATCCGCGCATCATAAGTGCGTTCGATCAAGTCCTTTAGTTCCTCACCTCCATCCGCTGTCGCGTGTTCGGAAACCAAAGTACGCTTGAGTCTGTTACTGAAATTCCGCAAATTCTTTAGCGTCTTCTTATTGAGCGTCGAGCGGTATTCCTTGACGGTCGCATAGGGGCGAAAATCCAGAAATACCGCATGATTCAGGTAGTAGCGGCGCCCGCCTGCGTGCAGGAGTGCTTCGTGAAGCGATGAGCCGAGGATCACGCCGTCAATTTGCATGCCGTCAGCAATTCGTCGATGCCGCAACTCTTGAATGATTGCAAAGACGCCAGGCGCAATCATTTCCCGACTCTCGAACACTACACCCGCGAACTGACCGAAAGGATCATCGACACTACATACCATCAAAGCACCCGCCTTGCGTTGCATAGAAAGCGGCCAAAGACCGACCAACTGCGTGTCTCTCCAGACAGTTGCCACAAGCAACCGAAACCGTTGCCTTGAGTGATGGAGCCTCGTCATCGCAACATACATGACCCAATCGTAGGATTGGAAAAACGGCGCGTCATGGTCTTGCAGAAGCGCATTGAACGATTCCCAGCGGTCCCGCAAGTCGGTGAGCGCGTCAGGATCACTTAGGAACTCAACACGGAACATTCAAATCGCCCATGACCGGATGGGCATGTCCTTCGGGTTTGGAAGTCAACGTCGATACTCGTAAGCGGGAATGGTACGCACCCCCCTAGGTGCCTCGGGATCTACGGCGAAGTCCACCCGCAACGTCTTTCGGTGTTTTCGCTGCTTGCCCGCCAGCTTGTACAAAGCAGCCAGACCCAGCTTGCCCCAATAACTCGGCCCTTCGATTTGCTGCTTAAGACCACTCAGACCGAAGCGATTTCGCAGTACTCCGTTTGCGTAGTTGACGTGAAACATGCGGCGAATGGGCGCCGTGAAGTGCTCGGTCGTAAAAGACACGTTGACGCAATCGCCATTGACGATGCGATGCGGCGCGTTCAGTGGCCAATGCAGCATTTGCCCGGGTTGAAGGTCATATACTGTGGCATGTTCGTCATATCGGGGATCGTACGGCAGGGAAATTTCATGCGCCTCACCAAGCGCTATCTTTTCCAAGCTTGCCTGATTCAGAAAGGGCTCTCGATTGGGGTATACGTATACCCTCTTTTCGCCGCGTACCTGCCAAAGCGTTTGTCCGGGAATATCACTGTGGTAGTAGACCTGAATATTTGGCGAGGAGATGAGGATATTTGTCTTCAAATGAGACGCCTTGAACCCAGGGATTTTGTTGGTCACCTCCTCGTAAATATCATGCACCAGAGTGAGATACGCGGGATCGCTCTTGTAGGGATGTAGCAGCAGAATCCAGATCTGACCGGTCCCCACGGCGTCCAGAACCCGTGCGCCCGTTAATCCTTGAATCTCTCCCTCTCTCCGGCTCCGAGAATTATGACCAGACGTGTCCATCGTATTTACGTAGTAGTCCTCTCGACGCACCGTATCAAGCAACTGCGCAAGCCGACTTTCTGAGAATAGCTCGTGATTGTGGAGCGAATGACCGATTCGCATGGGCGCTGAGCCAAACTGCGACAAATCGACTTCGTTCCAATTCAGAATCATTGCGTTAGGGTCGGCTAACACACGAATTCTCCCATTTAGTATCCGTAAAATGTTGTCGTGGCGAGACCTCGGACTCGCCACAAGATGTAGCACAGATTACATTCTATCCGGCGCTCGCCCTGGAGCGACTCATGGAATTGACATATTTCCCGCAACTATTACTGCTTTTGCCATTCGCGGAAGGCGGCAGTAACCTTCCCCCAGAAATTCGTAGCAACCGTGCAACAATGCCGGCAATCTAGGACAATCCATCACTCATGAGCACCTTGGTTCTGATCTATCACGGCATGACGGAAGTCGGCGGCGGCACTGGCAACCTACATATCATGCCAAGGAAAAACTTCGTCGCCCAGCTTGAACATCTCAAAAGCAATCGCTATCCGATGGCTTCGTGGCGCCAGCTTGGCGAACCGGCAACCACGGGACCACGGCCGCGTGTGGCCATAACCTTTGATGATGGTTACCAGAGCGACCTTGAGAACGCCCGATTGCTTCATGCCATGGGTTACGATGCGCTATTTTTCGTTCCGACGGAGTACATCGGACGCCCTGGATACTTGAGTCGTGAAGACATAGTTGCGATCCGCAAAATGGGTATGGGAATCGGATCCCACGCTCATCATCATAGCGTCATGGCCCCTCTATCAGAAACGTCCATTCAGACCGAATTTCAGACATCCAAGAGGATTCTAGAAAACATCCTTCAGGAACCGGTTTTGCACTTTTCATTTCCGGGCGGCTCATATAACCAGCGGATGCTGCAACTCGGACGGCAACTGAGCTACCGTTACTTCTTCACCTCAGACTGGGGCGTCAATGGTCCAAAACAGAGCGCGGCGAGCGTCTTCCGCCGAACATCGGTCTTGAACCATACAAAAACATCGCAGTTTGACGCTATGCTCCAATTGCGAAACTACTTCGCCCGACAGGTCATGTTCCAGACAAAGGAATTCGCAAAGAGGATTGCGGGAGAGGAGCGCTACGTTAAGTTGCGACAGAGCTTACTGGACACTGTTCGATCGCGCGGACCCGACTGACTGCTTTCGACCAAACGAATTCCGCCATGGATCCAAGAATCCGTGTGTTGAAGCGCATCATGGAGGAGTTGGACGCTTCCGGCGCGAACTACGCACTTATACACGGCAACAGCGACGCCTCGCCCAGTGTCACAAGTGATGTGGATATTGCCTGTGGTTCACCACCTCCCCAACTCCTTGAGCCTATCCTGCAACGTCTGCATGAACTTGGCGAGTTGACGATCATCAATCGTCTGCACTACGAAGTGCCCCACGGCTATTACTACATCATTGCAGTACCCAATGAGAATCACTTATTTCTCCACCTAGATTGTCTTTACGACCCCATAGGCATCAATCGATACCATCTTCCCACTACATTTCTGCTAGACGGCGCCATCGAGGGTTCATTTTGCCGCCATACCCATCCCAAGCGCGAAGCGATTTACCTGCTCATGAAGCGTGCAATCAAGGGCAAGATTTCCGCCGATGCTTTGGATGCATTGCGAGCCCGACTGTCGCATACCCCTGATGAACTATGGTCGGACATCGATACTTGGTTTGGTAAATCATCCCGATATCTTGTCGAGCAACTGCTGAGTTGCACAGATGCCCCCCAAGCCACACCGCTTTTGCACCAACTAGCCTCCATGGCAGACAGGCGGTCATGGCGTCAACACCCCGCACGTCAAGGCTTCCGATGGGTTGCCGACACCGTTAGAAAGTTCACGCGATTTTTTCGACCGACCGGTCTCTTTGTCGTTGTGGTGGGCCCCGATGGGAGCGGAAAATCAACGATCACGACCGCTGTTCTCGTCGCGCTTGAGCGGGCATTTCGACGCACTTGGCGATTTCACTGGCGACCGGGCCTGCTGCCGAAACTAGGCCGGAATAAGGTACAGAGCGACTCACCCCCTCCTTCCGCAGCCCCTCCCGAGTTCTCCAAGCATAGCGGCGGTGTTTCACTGGTACGCTTTTTATACTACTGGCTGGATTTTGTTCTTGGTTACTGGCTCATCATCTATCCCAGGAAAGCGCAGTCCACGCTTGTCATGGGGGAACGCTATTTTCCCGACGTCCTCGTACATCCGGAGCGTTATGGATTCAGCGTACCGAGATGGGTGATGCGTCTGGCCGCCAAATGTGTACCTTCGCCAGACCTCCTCATTTTGCTCAAAGACGATCCCGAGATCATTTTCGCGCGCAAGTCCGAGCTGCAACCGGCAATGATCGCGCGACAGATCACCGCCTATGAAGATGAAGGTCAATACTGGAACCGATTTACGGTGATACATACTGAAGGAGGCGTTACCGCGGTAACGCACCGCGCCTCACAGGTCCTACTGGAGTTGTGCAACGCCCGCACAATGCGGGAACTTGCGTTTCCTCCCAAAGACTTGCTCTGGCGCGCCTTTCCTTCCGCGCTGAATGTCAAGGTGTGGGTAAATGAGGCAGATAAACTGCGCAATGCCCTGAATCTCTACCACCCCTACTCAAGTGTCGGACTCCTGGCAAAGTCATTCGCCGGAATGCTGCCCAGGTGGGCCTATCGTCTGTTGCTTCGAAACTTAGCGGACGCGTCCACGACCCACCGGTTGGTTGACCTTACTCAGCGGGTACGTCGGATCATTCACGACGACAGTCTGGTTATTAGCTTCTACGCAGGCACACCGGGCCCACACCAAAAGACCACCGCCCAGGTAGCGCGAGACGACCAGATCATCGGTTATATAAAAATCGGTCACAACGAGCATGTCGGCCATTTGCTTCAACATGAAGCGGGTATGTTGCGTTGGTTGGAGCAGACGAACTTCGTCGCCGCAGTGGTGCCACGAGTGGTTACATTCAAGGAAAGTGGAAACGATACATTCTTGCTGCTGAGCCCCCCCCCCAAGGAGCCAGGGGTGCCGCGAAACGATCCCATAGACACCGATGACATCCGCTTCCTGGAAGGACTTGGCGCACTTGGTCGAGGAACACTGCCCGTTCACAATATTATCGATCAGATCAAAGTCGACAAGTATCTGCATGGTTTCACATCTCATGAATCCGCACAACTTCTATTGCAAGCAAGGCAGGCGGTAGAGCACGAGTTTGGCAGCACAGGAGTACGAGTGTGTGCCTGTCACGGCGACTTCGCACCATGGAATACGTTAGAGATCCACGACGGCCGCATGTTCGTGTTTGATTGGGAATACGCCCGTCAGCAAGGCCCTGTGCTGGGCGATTTATTTCACCGAGTGATCTCTCCATTGCGCCTGATCGAGCGGCTTCCAGCTGCCGATGTCGTTGATCGGGTCTTCAAGATTACGTCCCAGCCAAGAACGGTACAACTGCTCGAGGCGGCGGATGTCCCGAAGCAATCCCTGTCAGGCTATTTGCTTCTGTATCTTCTCGATCAGATATGCATGCGTCCTAACCCCTTACACTATCCTGAGCCATTCCTGATGAATGCCATTCGGGAAACTCTTGCGCGACGCGACATAGTTCTTCCCCGTCCGAGGATACTGGTCGCGGCGTACGCCTGCGAACCCGGCTCCG
>JANNFC010000588.1:0-1966 GCA_031379405.1 Betaproteobacteria bacterium
GTGGCGGCGTCGCCCTGGCGGTCTTGGCGCCCTTACCGGCGTCGATATCGCCGGTGGACGACCAGATCAGAATGTTGCCGCCTTGAAGGGTGAAGACGCGTGACTGATTGACCAGGAAATCGTCGCGCGCATAGGCCTCTACGCTGCCGCCGCGAAGCGTCACGATCCCCAACTGAGAAGCCGATTTGGACAACGCGCCAGGGTTGGCGAGCCCGGCGTTGATAAGTCCGCCAGGTGCCATGAGGTCGATATCTCCGCCCTGCTCTGTCTTGATCTGACTGAAGAACAGATTGATGTCGCCATCGTAGGTGACAGGTAGTCCGCTTATAACCTCAGGAAACAAACCCGCGATGGCATCGAATCCCCGTTTGTAGCGTTGCTCTATGCTGCCCGCCTGCTTGCCCGCTTCACGTCCAGCTAGGCGCAATTCCTGGAAGTAGACTTGCTGGGCGAAGCGCGCCCGCTCGTGTTCAGAAAACGCAACAAAATCCTCGAGCGCCTGCGCATCGCCCCGTGCCCCGTTGCCACTACGTGCTCGCATGTACTTCGTCAACTGCTCAACATACCTCAACATACCTATTGCCTTGGACAAAGTACTTCGCTGTAAAGCCTTGGTAGTTGGCATCGCGCGCACCCGCGCGGACCAGCAGATTCGCGCCTTGTTCCGGCAAATAGGGGTTGTTTAGATTGCCGCGCGAGACGATGCCTCCAGAGTTGCCTAAATCCACATGGCGGCCTGCGTTCACCAGAAGCGAACCGGATCCTCCGATCTCGATGCGTCCAGAATTGGCGCGTTGATTGCCCGATGCGTCGCGCAACGTATCGAATACAATATCCCGGCCTGCCCGAATTCGAGTGACGTCGGCATCGTCGAGGTTCTGAAGTACGACGAAGGGATTGCGAATATCGCGTGCCGCCTCGATGATCGCGGCTTTCGGCAAAACGGCGAGGGTCGATACGCCCGCTTCCGGACTGCTTGGGCCCGTGATATCTCCGGTATTGGCTATGATTCGGACCGGAACTGTATCACCCCGATGCAGCGCAGGATTGCTGTGTGCCAGGAATCCCGCCTCGTTGCCATTGGACACCAGGTTTCCGAAAGATGTGCCGAACGCTGCCGCAGGCTGCAAAGGGGAAGGAATCAGGGCCAGATCGACATCCGCCAGCGAGATCCGGTTGCCGCCATATCCGATCGTTACGGAACCTTGCGCGAGTAGCTGAAGATTGCCACGGGCGGAGGGGTACATCTGAAATCCACTCCCCACGACCACATCGGCGGAGAGCGAAGCAACGCGCAGATGGCTTGGATACATGACGAGCGCACCGTCCTCCCCGCTGTTACCGAAGTTACCCAGAAACGAACTGTAGGCGGCAGCCAGTGTGGTGGGATCATTTAGGATGGTGACGTCCGCCCCCTGAGAAATCAGGTCCACGGCGCTCAACGCTGAATAAGTGGCGAAGAAGGAGCGTCGGTTTACATCCGACTTGTTCTGCGGTGCTTGCGACACCACCGTGGGATTCATCACCGATTCGAGCGTCAAGTTGCCGAGCGTCTCGATGCTAATGCGCGCATCCCCCAACGCCCCCACGGAATAAAGCGAACGCGACTCGCCACCCACCGTTACGGAGCGGGCGGCCCCGAGGTCGCCTTCGGCGCGGATTCGGCCCACGCCTCGATCTACAAACAAACTCGCCGAACCGATATCGCCGCCCGCAACGTGGGCCGCCGAGGCACAGGCGTTGTGCGCTTGGGAGGGCATCAGGAGGGTTATACGCGACCGCCTTACCCTGGTGACAGCATGATCTACATCGACCAGGAAATCATCCAAGGCAGGGGCATGATGTACACAGCCTGGGGGGCGAATCCTTTCCAGACCGCGCTCAATGCCGAGGAGCATCGGCGAGTCATTCTGCGCCGCTCGCAGATGGTGAAGGAGGCCATGGCGCAAGCGCGCGGCCAATCCAC
>JANNFC010000599.1:0-5363 GCA_031379405.1 Betaproteobacteria bacterium
AGAAACTATTTGCCGTGATGTCGCGCAACGCCGCCGATGCCACCGAGTTCTTCAAGATCCCCACCAATCGCGTGGTGGAACTAGGCAGCCGCATCGAGCTGTAGCGCTGTGAGCAGCCCCGCTCTGGTCAACTTTCTGAAAATGCTGGAAGGCGGCAAGGACAGTGCGCTGCTGCGTTTCAGTTTGGGCAACGAATACCTCAAGCGGGCGCTGGCCGACGAAGCGGTTACCCACCTGGAACGCGCCGTGGCTCTCGATTCTAGTTATTCCGCCGCCTGGAAGTTACTCGGCCGCGCTCTTACCGAATGTGGGCGCAAGGAACAGGCGATTGCCGCCTATCAATCGGGAATCACCGTGGCGGAAGCCAAGGGCGACAAGCAGGCCGCCAAGGAGATGCGGGTCTTCTTGCGCCGCCTAGGAATAAAAGGGACTTCGCGGGCGGGGTATTGACCCCGCCCTTGACCAAAGGGGGCTACGTACAAATCACCTCGCCCCCTTTGGAAACCCCCGAAGTTTGCCCCCGCGCCAAGAGCGCGGGGAATACGAGTGGAATCTAAGCCTTAACCTCGCGCCCAGTATCGCTTTCCCACACCGGCGCCTTCAAGCGGTCACTTCCAATGCGCGTGGCTCTTTGCGGGAGTGTTCGGAACGCTTAGACGAAACTTCTCCCACACGCTCACGCGCATTGTGCTCGTGAGCGTTGCCGCGGTCGCGGCCATAACCCCTGCGCACATCCTCCGCACCCTCGAGCAGATGGCGAACGCCGCGATGATCCAGATCCACATCAAAGCCGGATGCACGCGGGTTCGCCCGTAGACCAGGGAGGTTGCTGCCCAGAGCATCGCGCAGTTGCGAACCATCGATTTGCACGCGGGCCTGCGTTTCCTCAACGTAGACACGCGAGATCTCCAGCTTGAAGTCAAAGGTGAGTTCCGTGCCGTCTTCGAGCTTGATGGAGCCTTGGGCTGAATAAGAGACCTGCTGAGCCTCCGCGTGCACTGCGCGATAGCGGTAATCCAGCCCCGAACGCCCTCCCACCTTGAGCGCCTCCTCGACCGAATCATATCTGAAGGAACTGGCTTCGAGCTTCTGCGAACTCAAGTTGATGTTATCGACCTTTTGCCCGGTCAGCAGTTGCACCAGCTTGCTGATGGCGCTGAGCAACGGGTGGGCGCCCTTGTCCTGCGATTGCAGCGAGTTGAGCAGCTTCGAGGCATCCGACAAGCTTACGTGAGACGAATCGCTGGCCGGTGCAGCCTGCAGCGGGTTGCCGTTGCCGCCCAGCGCGCGTATTTGATCTTGAATTAACTGAGGAGCAGCGAACTGGCCTGCGGCGTTACGCAGCAGATCGTTTTCGGTGGCTTGTAGCATGGAGCGTTTCGATCGCCGGCAGGCATGTTAGGACATGCACATATTTCGGCGAGATGCTCCGATTCTTGACTGTACCGTCATGACAACGTGATTTTGACGCTGTCATAACGATGCGATGGTGAACTAGGCGTGAAATGACCACGCCACGGCGCTAGCTATCGTCCCGCTCTTCGTCGAAACGACGCTCGTCCAAGTCGTCCTCGTAGTCTTCGTCGTAATCTTCGAACTCTTCGGTCGCCCACTCCCGATTGTCGATCACCTCGTTGGCAATCTCGATGACGCGTGTCTCGACATCGGCTCGGGCCTGTTCGTCGAGCTTGTCCTCCTGTTTTTCAGCCCCGGAAACGTCGATCTCCACGTGGGCGTGTTCGCCTTCGTCCACGGTTACGGTGGCCTTGGGCCACTCTTTGTGCAATGCCTCGAGCAGCAAGTCCTTGAAGGTCTCGTAATCTTCATCGGACACCATGCCCAACAATTCCCGGTCCGCGTAGTAGGTAATGACCAGTGGTCTACTCATCGCCTTCTCCCTCGTGCTCCTAGCTGTGCGATCCCTCGGCCGAACCGGCAGGGATTCTTTGAAAAAAAGGATAACACGTCGTTCCGTCGTCTGCGCACTATCCTTCAGCACGGCCAAGTTCTGAGACGGGGTACGGTGCGGGCTTGATATCGGCCTGGACTGCCGAGTTCTTAACTGTCCGTGTGGGACGACATTTATATGCGGAAGGGTGCAGGTTTAGCCTGTAATTCTGGTATTGATCCATTGCTCGTCTATTACTCATCTGTTACTCATCCGTTGCGGCTCATCACTTAAGGTGCTCCCCACACCCAAACCGGTGCGATCCCCATATTCAAAGGAGACTGAACCATGAAGACATTGATGCAGCTATTCGCTGGCCTTTTCGCTGTACTCGCAGTCAATACCCTGACCTTGGCCGGTAACTTTGTGCGCGTGAGCCCCGACCTTGAGCTCTACTACGAAGAGGCAGGCTCGGGCCCGGCTGTGATTTTTATCACCGGCTGGACGGGCACCGCCGATGTCTTCAGCCAGTACCAGATTCCCTATTTTTCCAAGCGACATCGAGTACTGGCCTACGATCCGCGCAGTCAAGGGCGGTCTAGCAAAACGCTAGAGAACAACACCTACACCCAGCACGGTCACGATCTGCGTGCTTTTATTACCACGCTCAAACTGAAGAACCCTGTCATCGTCAGTTGGTCCTGGGGTTGTCACGATGTTTATGCCTACTTCCGTGCCTACGGGACTGACAACGTAAAGGCGTTCGTTTGCATCGATCAGCCGCCCCGGTCTGTCCCAGCGCAGAAAGGGGACTGGGCGGACTATGGGGAGTTCTCCGAAATAGGGGGATTCATCAACGGCCTCGCATACGATCGTCGAGGAACGATGAGAGAGTTTATTCCGACCATGATGCAACGCAAGATGGCACCGGAGGAAGTAGCCTGGTCTCTGGACCAATGTTTGAAGACACCGGACTATGTTGCCAGCCTTCTCGCCGTGGACGGCACCTTTGCCGATTACACGGAAGAAGCCAAAAAGATCGACGGCAAGATTCCCGTGCTCAACATCTTGAGCGAGGCACGTGCCGAGGCCGGCAAATCATGGCTTTCCAAGAATGCACCGCATTCGGACCTGCTCATATTGGGCAATCACATGATGTTCAAAGAGTTTCCCGACAAGTTCAACGCAGCCCTCGACAAGTTCTTGGCAAAGTAATGCCGGCGCGAACTCCAGCCCTGCCTTTTCAGGAAAGAGCATACCGGGTAAGGTTGCATAGTCCTTAGATATGTAGGGCTGATTTCGTTGAGAGATATCGCATGGCCAAGAAACGCACTCTCCCGAAGCTGACGCGCCCCAGGCAATCTGGGGTGCTCGCGCGTGAACGTTTGTTCGATCTGCTCGACCGCGACCGACAAGTCCCAGTGACGTGGATTTCCAGTCCCGCGGGCGCGGGGAAAACCACCCTCATCGCAAGTTACATCGAGCAGCGCGGGCTGCCATGTACATGGTACCAATTCGACGCCACCGACAACGATCCCGCGACGTTGTTCTTCTACTTAAGAGACTGCGTTCCTGCGCGGCGATCGCCCCTGCCTTTGTTCATCGACCAGTATCAGTCCGGATTGGTGGAGTTCTCAAGACGCTTCTTTCGCTTGTTCTTCAGTCGCAGTCCAGCTGCCTGCGTGCTGGTGCTGGACGGCTTGGATATTTCCGGTGCCGACTCTCCTCTTGGCGCAATACTGCACGAGGCGGCGCAGGAGGTTCCCGCTGGCATGCGCATGATTATTGTTAGTCGCGACGAGCCACCCCCGCAGTTCGCGCACCTTGAACTTCAGCAGCAGATCGCGCAAATTCGCTGGGACGCTTTGCGATTGTCGCCTGCTGAAACCTGTGCCATCGCGCGCCAAGTTCGGACCATTGACGAGGAAGCGGTGCAAGCGTTGCACCAACAATGCGGTGGCTGGATAACCGGATTGCGTCTCATACTGGAACATCAGCAACACACCGGCGATTGGCATGCAACCCGCCCGACCGACAAGCCCGATGCCTTGTTTAAGTTCATCGCCAGCGAGATCTTCAGCAGGCTGCCTGCGCGCACGCAATCCGTCCTGCTGCGCACCAGCGTGCTGCCCGACGTCAGCGAAGCTTCGGCTAAGGCCTTGACGCGCAATCCCGATGCTTGGCCCTTGATTGGCGCACTCGCGGACCGGCACCTGTTTGTGGAGAAACTCAGCACCACGCCTGCGGTATTTCGGTTTCACGCCCTGTTCAAGGAGTTTCTTACCGATCAAGCAAAGAAGACTCTGAGTGCTTTCGAATTCAAAAGTCTGCAGCGCGAGGCCGGCGACCTGATGGCTGCCGCCAAGCGAATAGATCATGCCGTTACGTTGCTCACGCATGCCGGCGAATGGATCGCAGCCAGCCGGCTGATACTCGAGGAGGCTTCCAGCATGATGGCACGCGGCCACTCTCAAACGTTGCGGCAGTGGGTGGATGCGCTGCCGTCTTGGTACGTGGACGCCACTGCGCGCTTGCTCTATTGCCTTGGCGTTGCGCGCAGCGCTACCGAACCCAACGAGGCCATGCGTGCGTTGGAGCGCGCTTACGAACGCTTTCGTGCGCAGCGCGACCAGATAGGACAGGCACTATGCGCGGCGGGCGTCATTCAAGCCTATTACTTTCGTCTGGACAGTTGCGTCGGCATGGAGCGTTGGGCTGACGCCTTGGATGAATTGCTGCAGAGCGGACTGGCCTTACCGTCGCCCGAAACTGAACTGCACGTAATGTCGATGTTGCAGGTTGCTCTGACCTATCGACAACCCCGTCACCAGGGGCTTGCGCCATATGCTGAGCGGGTCTTGGAACTCATCGCCCGAGACATCGAGGTAAACCAAACAGTCGCATCGGCCGGGATGCTCTTGCCCTATCTCGATTGGTTCGCACCGGAGAAAGCGGCGTTACTGGTCAGCCATGTGCGGCCATTGCTGCGTGCCCGTGATCTAACCCCATTCAATCATGTTTGGTGGCTAATGGCCGAAGCGCATCACTGTTATTACGTCAGCGACACCGGTGAAGGACTGGATGTCCTCATTACGAAAATAGGATACATCGCAGATGAGCGCGGTCTGCGGTTGAGTCCGGCGGTCAACGATGTGCTGTCGATGATGGCGAGCGCGTTCCGGGGCCCATCATCGAATGCCGATGCGAAAATCGCGCACGCGCTGCAAACAATGACCCCTACGCGCCGCCAGGAAGAAGTGAATCTGCGCATCCAGGCGACAGCAATCAGATTACAAACGAGCGAAGTGCGAGCGGCGGTGGATAGCGCACGCCGCGCCGTTCAAGTCTGCACGGACACGGGACTTCTGCCCACTGAAATGGAAGCGCAGGGACTGCTCGCCCTCGCCCTGAGTGAGTCGGATCAGAGGGAAGAAGCCATCGAATCGGTGCAAGCGGCCAGGGCGATCGCGCAAGG
>JANNFC010000636.1:0-11844 GCA_031379405.1 Betaproteobacteria bacterium
CACTAGGAGCCTGTCGGACTTAGGTGTTCGATAGCGAAAGGGTGGGAGAGCGAGGACAGATTTCGATGATTTCGACGCGCATATGGGGAATATGTAAGGAGAAAGCGGCTAAATATGGACCGCTCTCCCGCCGTTGCAGCCGAATCATCCTAAGTCCGACAGGCTCCTAGGCCAAGTTTGTCCGACTCCGAGCGCGCTTTCCGTTCGAACCTTCCGATCGACCCACTTTAGTCCCACACAAAAAACAATGCGCCAGCCCTATCGGGCCTGGCGCATCCGCTAAATCCTTTGGAACGAGTTGAGTTCGGCGCGAGCGCTATCTTTTCGCGCTATTTGTCCGAACTTTTCGCTTCGCAAGTATCCGGACGATCATCACAAGTCGCGAACTGACCCACTGGCCGTTTGAAGGTATGACGGAAGGGCTTTACCAACAAAGCATCGGTGGACTTGTCTACGCTACGGCTGGTCAAGGTGAAAGGCAAGGAAACGAACCACACCGCCGCGCCCGTCACCAAGGTCACTAAGCCCAGCGGGCGAATCAAAGCCGCATCGAGGAAGACTTCGGAGGCACTCGGAACTTGGTCAGCGTCGGGGTCCACGGCGCTCGCTTGTCCAACACTACAAGCCAGTACGGCGGTAACAATTAACTTCTTAACGGTCAACATTGCGGATATCCTCCGGATAACAAACTTCGGTTCATGGTGCGGGCGCGGCGCATGTCAGGAAAATGACGCAGACAGTATCAAATCCCGCCCAGCGGTATCATCGAGCCTTCAAGGAACGTGCCCAAGCACTAAAACTTAAGGACAGGGACAATGCGCATTGAACTCAATTACGGCAAGGGAGTGCTTCCGCTTGAGCTTCCCGAAAACTGGGACGTCTCGATCATTCGTAAACCCCCGATGCCGGTCATCGACGAAGAACAGCAGGCCGTAAGCAATGCGTTACGAGCCCCTGTGAATGCGAAGCCGCTCTCGGCCGAAGCCAAGGGCAAGCGCAGTGCATGCATTCTGATCTGCGATATCACACGCCCCGTCCCCAACGGTTTGTTGCTGCCCGTCATCGTCGCGCAACTTCTGGATGGCGGGATGAAAGCGGAGAACATTTGCGTGCTCGTCGCCACCGGACTACATCGCCCCAACGAGGGCAAGGAGTTGGAAGAATTGGTGGGCGATCCTTGGGTGTTGGCCAACGTGCGCGTGGAGAATCATTTCGCGCGTCGTGACGAGGATCACGTGCATCTCGGAGTGACGCCGCGCGGCACCGCGGTACGTCTGGATCGCCGCTTTGCGCAAGCGGACTTGAAGATTGTTACAGGGCTGGTGGAACCTCACTTCATGGCGGGATTCTCCGGTGGCCGCAAGGTGATCGCGCCGGGTGTGGCCCACGCCGAGACCATCACCACCTTTCACAACGCGAAGTTCATGTCGCATGCGCGCGCTGAGAGTTGCATTCTGGAAGGCAATCCGCTGCACGAGGAACAACTCTCCATCGTGCAAATGCTGGGAAAAGTGTTGGCGGTGAATACCGTCATCGATGAACACCGCCGGCTTTCCTTCATCAACTACGGCGATGTAGTGGAGAGTCACTTGCAAGCGGTCGAATTTATTCGCCGCTACGCACAAGTACCGGTGGGTAGACGCTTTCGCACCGTCCTCACCAGCGCTGCCGGTTATCCCTTAGACAAGACCTACTACCAAACAGTGAAGGGCATGGTCACGCCCATCGATATTCTCGAACGGGGCGGCAATCTCGTCGTCGCCTCTGAGTGCTCCGAGGGCATGGGCTCCGACGAATATGTCGAAGCGCAGAAACGCCTCATCAGCCTCGGCGTGGATGGCTTCGATGCCGACATCGCTCGCAAAACCCATGCGGACATCGATGAATGGCAAACACAAATGCAGTTGAAGCCCATGCGTGCAGGCGCTGTGCACCTCTACACCACGGGACTCAACAGCAGCGATCGCGCCTTGACCGGTGTGAACATGATCGAATCGCTCATGCAAACACTGACTCGCTGCGTCGAGTCCACACCGGACAAGTCGCTCGCGGTGATTCCCGAAGGTCCTTACGTCGTACCCGTCTTTGCATAGTCTGGGTGTACACTCGCGCCGAGAAAACGTTTCTGGAGCAAGCATGATCCCCAATCGAATCGATGTTGAAATCGCCGGCGGCTTGAACATTCCAATGCCGCGCATGGTCTACGTGCGCCAAAAGTTCGAGGCAACACGCTTGGGAGATATCGAAGGAGCCGTGCGCGCGCAGTTTCAACGGCCCGAGATTCAAAGTACGGTCAAGGCAGGACAGGACATCGCGGTCGGTTGTGGCAGCCGAGGGGTAGCCAACATCGCCTTGATTGCGCGCGCCACGGTGCGTGAACTCATCGCTCTCGGAGCGAAGCCCTTTATCTTTCCCTGTATGGGCAGCCACGGTGCAGCCACCGCCGAAGGACAACGCAAGGTACTGGAAAGCTACGGCATCACCGAGAGCTACACTGGCGTCCCCATCAAGGCGAGCATGGACACTACGGTCGTCGGGCAGCTTGCCGATGGCACTCCAGTCCACATGGACAAGCACGCATCGGAAGCGCACGGCATCGTCGTCATCAACCGCATCAAACCTCACACGGGTTTTCGCGGGCCGACCGAAAGCGGGCTCACCAAGATGCTGGCTATCGGCATTGGCAAGATCACCGGCGCCGCCATCTATCACTCGCACGGCATGGATCGGTTTCCAGAGTTGTTGCCCGCCATCCGCCAAGTCAACATTTCGAAGCGCCCGGTCCTGTTTGGCGTGGGTGTCGTGGAAAACGCATACGACGAAACGGCGCACATCGAACTCGTCCTTGCCGAGCAACTTGCCACGCGAGAGCCCGAACTGCAAGCCATGGCCAAGACCATGATGCCGCAACTTCCGTTCGACAACATTGACGTGCTGGTCATCGACGAAATGGGCAAGAACATCAGCGGTGCCGGTTTCGACCCCAACATCACGGGACGCAACAGACGAGTTATCAAGTGGGACCCGAAACCCCTGGTGCGCAAGATCGTCGTGCTAGGCCTCACCCCGCAAAGCGGCGGCAACGCCACCGGCATGGGAGGTGCCGACATCATCACCCTGCGGCTGTACAAGGACTTCGACGTGGCCTCCACCTACGCCAACATCATCACCTCGATGAATCTGGACGGTGCTGCCATTCCCATGATCATGAACACCGACCGGGATGCCATCCAACTCGCGGTGAAAACCCTGGTGCGCACAAAACCACAAGATGCGCGCATCGTACGAATCAAGAACACCTTGCACATATCGGAGATTCAAGTCTCGGAGCCTCTGCTGGCCGAGGTGCGCGCTCAACCCGAACGGCTGTCGATCCTTACCAACCCTCAACCCTTTATCTTCGATGGCGAAGGCCGGTTGGCGCCACTGGCTGCACCGCCCTCGCAGGCCGCCGCTTAGTCAACGCGACCCTAAAGGCTTCGTTAGTCTCGACCGCGGGACGCATTCGCATGCTCCTTGCAAACCCTTAGTCCGCACCTAAACAAACACTGGAGTCATCACCATGCAAAAACTACTAGTCCTAGCGGCTTTCGCCTTCCTAACCACCACCGCGTTCGCCGAAACTGCTCAACAAGGAAAAATGGCGGCATGCAATGCGGACGCCAAAACGCAAGATCTCAAAGGCGATGCGCGCAAGGACTTCATGAAGTCTTGTCTGTCAGCGAAGAAAGAAGAAAAGGCTGAGGACAAGAAAGTAATGACCGCTCAGCAGCAAAAGATGAAGGACTGCAACGCCGACGCGAAAACGAAGAATCTCAAGGGCGACGAGCGCAAGAAGTTTATGAAGGAATGCTTGTCCAAATAGGCAGCAGCGCAAACCACAAACTCCGCGAAAGCGGAGCTTGTGGTTTTGCGCCCAAGTGCGCTAGCCGATAGGCACCGCGATAAACATACGCTGTTCATTGCGCTGTATAAGCAAAGCCACAGGGCGGCCACCCGGCGCCTTATCGGCCAATGTATCGAGTTGGGCCGCTGAGGTTACCTTCTCACCATTCACCGTCAGCACCACGTCGCCCTGGCGTACTCCGGCCTTCTGGGCAGGGCCTTTGGCTTGAGTCACCAATGCCCCTCCGGCAACACCGAGTTGCTTCTGCCGAGCGGGGGAGAGATCTTCGACACTCAATCCCAACTTATTCGGTCCGCCGCTGTCACGCTCGACAGGCGCCGCCGCCTTTTCGGAATCGAGCGCACCCACTTTGACGGTTAACTCCGTCTCCTTGCCGTTGCGCCAAACCTTGAGTTTTCCTTCATTTCCGGGACGGGTCGCTCCCACCATCGGCGGCAAATCGCGTGAATCGCGCACACGCTTACCGTTGTAGGCCAGAATCACGTCCCCGGCCGCCACGCCCGCCTTATCGGCCGGACCACCTTTCTCCACGTCCGCCACCAACGCGCCTTCGGCGTTCTTCAATCCAAAGGACTTCGCCAACTCCGGATTCAACTCCTGGATCCTAACGCCGATCCTCCCTCGCACCACCTTTCCGTGTTGCTTGAGTTGCTTGGCCACGTCCATGGCGATGTCGATGGGAATGGCGAAAGAGATCCCCATGTATCCTCCGGAGCGCGTATAGATCTGGGAGTTCACTCCGATCACCTCGCCCCGCAAATTGAACAATGGCCCACCGGAATTGCCGGGATTGATGGCGACGTCCGTCTGAATGAACGGCACGTAATTCTCGTCGGGCAAGGCGCGGCCCTTAGCGCTTATGATGCCAGCCGAAATGCTGTTTTCGAATCCGAACGGCGCACCAATGGCCGCCACCCACTCGCCAACCTTGGTATTGGCGGGATCGCCGATGGGCGTAGTGGGCAAACCCTGAGCGTCGATCTTGACTAATGCAATATCGGACTGGCGGTCCGTGCCTAACACTTTCGCGCTGAACTCACGCTTGTCGGTCAACTTGACCGTCACCGTCTTCTCATCGCCCACCACATGCGCGTTGGTGAGAATTTCGCCGTCGGTGGTTACGATAAAGCCGGAACCCATGGAGGCACGCCGCTCGCCGGGCTGTCCGCGAAACGGTTGAAAGCGCCTGAACAACTCATCCCAGGGCGCACCGAAAGGGGATGGGGAGGACTCCCCTCCTTCATCTTGCCCCTGATCCTGATCCTGATTCCGACTCCCGTCTCGCCCTACGGTGATGTTCACCACCGCCGGGCCTTGGCGCTCCACCAGTAATGAGAAATCCGGAAGTTGTAATGGCAGCGCCGCCACCGGCGCCGGGGGGGGTGTGTTGGCCCGTGCCGATTGCGGCACATCCACCTTGCTACAACCCAACAGAATTTGCGAAAGAAGGAGCGCCATCGCGCCCACGCGAATCATCATGCAAGACTCCTAGGACAGTTTCTCGGCAAAGATATCAGTTCTGCGCCGGCAAATCCTTAGGGTCGTTCGCAGGCTTTGAGTTCAACTCGTGTTCCCCGCGCTCTTGGCGCGGGGCAAACTTCGGGGGATTCCAAAGGGGGCGAAGTGACTGGTACGGAGCCCCCTTTGGTCAAGGGCGGGGTTAATACTCCGCCCGCGAAGTCCCTTTTATTGACGCCCGCATCTGCCGGGTCAATGACCACGCCATCCAGCCCAGCAGCACCACACCTACCACCAAAGCCGCCCACAGCGCGACGGTCTTGTAGTTCGTGCGAGGCGCTTTGGCGGAGGGCCCCGCGAGGACTTGCTGATCGCCGGCTGTTGCCACGACGACTCGCGAAGCGCGATCGGTGCCGTAGGCGGGCACCACGCTTTCTATGGGAAGCGCAACATCTCTCGCGAGCGAATTGCCGTAGACCAGGCGAAAGGGAGCCTCACCTTGCGCCACGAATACCAGGGACTCAGGCATCCATCCAGCGCGCAAGATGAGCGGTTCGGAGAGGGCGTCCGGCTGTGCCGCGCGTACTTTCCAGTAACGATGGCGAGAGGTGAATACGACAAAATCAGGATTCTCGATAAACAGCGTGCCTTGCTGGATCCGATAGAAAGTGTGTCGTGCGACCGTTGTCCACGGGTCGGTGTCTCGCTTCTTCGACAACACTTCAACGGGCAGCACGATGTTGTTGCCCGGAACAGAAAGCTGCAACCGATCCAACGGAAACTCTCCTCCCAGATCGAACTCAAACTCTCCGTTGCCGGACGCCTTACCCGAGATCTCTTTCCAACTCCTGCTCGCCTGCACGGTCGTGCTGCCTTGCCTTGCGTGAATGGACTTAATCGTAGGCACCTCCGCGGCATCGCTAAAGGCAATGCGCATGTATTTTGGTTTGGTGAAAGCGAACTCCACCGCATTGCGCAGGAGAGTTTGTCCGTTCGCTTGCATGCGTGCGAGCGTACCGTTGCCTACCACCGTGCTCCAATGATCGAGGTCATCGCTGCCCTCGACCGTGACCGCCAGTATGCTGTTCTGCGTGCCGGTCTCCCAGTCGAATTCCAACGAGGACAAGGGGAATTGCAAGGATTTCAGATCGAGCAAATAGCCTCGCAGAATGCGCTTGGACGAAACGCCAGCCGCCGCCCCGCTTTTAACTTGCACTGAAATATCGTTCCCTCGGGTCGTGACGCTTAGCGAAGCCCCCTGCATGCTAACGGGTCCAGTGGAATACACGGGAAAGAACCTTAGCCCGATGGCCTGTCCCTGCAGCTTTTCTTCGCGCCGCGGTTCGCGCGCGTAAGGTGCGCTGCGTCCTTTGCCATCAAACACCCTCACATCGGCCAGAGTAGGCACCACCGCGCCTTCATACACGCTGGTAGGCAACGTGATTCTTGCGAGGCCGCTGCCCTGCTCCATCTGAATAGGCACAAAGTACGCGAAGTCTTCTGCGACCTCGGCAGCATGCAAATAAGTAAGTGGCAGCAGCAGACATAGACAGCGCAGCAGATTCATGACGCTCGCTCGGCTTTCTTCGGCGGTACCGGAGAAAAGTAACCCACCACCAGCATCAGCAAGCCCACGCCGATGAAGGATACGATTCGCTCCACGCCACCGATGTTGGAAAGATCGACGAGAAACAGCTTGGCTACGACAACTCCCATGAGCCCCGCACCGGTGATCCAAAGCGCACGGCGATGCAAGCGCGTCGCGAGCACCATCGTGCATAGCGCCAGCACCGTCCAGAATATCGAGAATGAAGCCTGCACCAGCATCGACTCCAGCATCTCGTCGATGTCGAAGGGCACGCCCGCCCAGTGGTGCAGCGTTCGCAGCAGAATGCCGTTGGCGCAGATAAAGCCCCCGATACCCAAGCCGATGTAGAACAGCCGCCGCCACGCAGGGTCGGTGATGAATTCGTTGTGCTCGCAGCCCTTGAACCAATACACGGAAATCAACAGTACGCCCAACTGCGCCAGATCCAAAGGACTCAGCACCGGTACATAGGGCAGTGGCCAAGGATTGCCGTCATTGCTGGCATTGGAGTACAGCAACCACATGCCCAGTACGGCGACCAGCGGCAGCGCGCCATAGAGCAGGTAAGCCTTCAGATGCGCCGCCACCGGCCACGCCATGCGTTCCCCTCTGGTGCCCAGTACGAACACCAACCCTGCCGGCACCAGCACCCACGCGATCAGCCCCCACACCTTGGTGGCAGCGACCCAATGATCGATCCACCAAGCGCATTCCCACGCCCCGACCGCGGCCAACAACCACAAACCCGCAGCATGCAGTAGCGGCGCAATGCGTTCGAATTGCAGCTCGTGTTTCTTCAGCAACCGCAAATGGCTCACGAATACTAACGGCCATGCCAGCCATCCCAGTTCGACCGATGGGTGACGCCCAGGGAAATCCATGTCAGCCAGCAATACCATCAAGGCGAACGGCAGTAACACGAGCATTGGAAAGCGTGCAAGCGGCCAATCCAAGCGTCGATGTAACGCGCCGAAGGCAACACAAGACAGCGCAATGAAAATCAACTGAACATGCGCACGCGGCATTGCTGGCAGGTGACGGTCGATCTCGCTAATGCCTGCGACAACCCACCAGAGCGCGCCCCAAACGAAGACCCCCACCGCAATCGTGCTCTCCATATCACGCAGTGCATCGCGATGCTTTTGCATGATCCAGTTACTGAACAGTCCCGCAACGCTGAGGAACAAAGCCCCCACAAAGAAACTGTTCAGAACAGGGGTCGCCATGGGCGCATAGCCAAAGCGGGTAAGGAACGCTCCGGCCGCGGCCACTTGCAAAAACAGCCCGAACACCCGTGCCAGCAATCGCTCCTGCCGAATGCCTACCCACAGAATGGCCGCGCCTTCGAAAGCCCAGGCAGCCGAAGTCCAGCGTCCATCCAGCGCGAGCGGAATGGTGAGCGTGGCGAACACGACGCCCAGCGCCAGGAAAGCCTCCACTAGATCCCGCAGATCCTCCCGATGCCTTGCGTACGACACACGAGCGAGAACCAGATACAGAAAGCTCAGGGCCAACGCGCTGACGGCGGCGCCATACTCGAAGATCGAAACCAGACCAACCTGCAGTCCGAAAGCCACGATGGGCAAACCGAAGGTGAGTGTGCCATCGAGGTAGTGCTTGAGTTGAGGTGCCCGCCGCGATGCAAACAACACCGCGACTGCCAGATACATCAGGAAGAAGACGATCAGAAAAGGTTCTGTAGAGCCGAAGAATTCAGGGCGATAGAACTTCGCCCCCCAGGCCATGCCAATTCCGAACGTAAACAAGAAGCCCACAACATTTAGCGGCCGCCAGGCTTTGAACCACGCAATTCCCAGAATGCCCAGATTGAGCATCACGTAATAGCTGAACAACATGACGTGACTGCCCTGCCCCGTGGAGGCCAGGATGGGCGCGAGAAAGCCGCCACTGGCGCCGAGGACGGCCAGTGCCTGCGCGTTCTGCACGACGGCCAGCACGGCGGAAAACGCGGCTATGCAAAGCAGCAATCCAAAGGCGAAGCTGGGCGGCAGCAAGTTGTACAACCTGAGCGCGGCGAAGATAGTGAGATAGAGAACCCCGACACCGCCGCCCTGCAGCGCCAATGCAAAGCCCTCGCGAGCGCGCCGAAATCGCCACCCCAGGACCAGCAATGCGACACCGCCGATGGCGACACCGGCAATGCGCAACTCCGGTGGGACCTGCGCGTGGTCATAGGCGTACTTGAGCAAGAAAGCGACGCCGAAAAACAGGATAACGATGCCCACGCGGACCACCGTATTGCCACCCATGAACCAGTTCTTGATAGCGGAGAGTGCCGTATCGAACAGCGAGGGCTCAACCGGGCCTATCGTGCGCGGCTGCGCGGGCCGCAAGGGCGCGGGCGCACTCACAGTCGGCGCTTCTGACGGCTCGGGGGGCGGCGGTGTGACGGACTGCAGCGGCGTCGGCACCTCCGTTACTACGGCCGATTCGGCCTGTACGGCCTGTACGGCGTCGGCGGGTTGAGCACGCTGCGCGGCTTCGAGTTCGTCGAGTCGAAGCAGCGCCTGATCCAGTTGTTCCTTGAGAAAGGTAACCTTGCGTTCCAGCAAGTCGACCTGAGCGGCACGCGGTTCAGATTTCGTACGCTGCCACCATGCGTATCCGAGGAACGCACCGAGCGCGCCGCCAGCGATCGCACCCATACCATCGCCAATCATTCCACCCAGCGCAATACCCGCGATCAGACCGACAATGGAAAGCATGTGTAGGCGGCTATCTCCCGTGAAACCGCAGTGCGCAATTGCATGGACGGTGAAGCACAACCCGCGTGCGGCAAGGGGGTTGGGGTGAGGGGATAGAGGGAGTTAGGTACGAAGAGGCAGGCCGATATTAACCCTTCGGCTTCCAGTTACGCGCCAATTCTTGCGCCTTGCTGATCTGGTCAGCCTTCATTTTGCTGGCGATATAGTCGCGCTGTTTTTCCACGTTACCGCGCTCTTCGCCGTTCAATTGCGCGGTGGCGATGTTGGACCACATGTGCGCCATGATGAGATCTTGCTGTACGCCCTTACCTTCAAACAGCAGCCAGCCCAAATGGTATTGCGAGCGCGCGTCACCGCGCTCCGCCGCCAAGGTGTACCACTTCTGCGCTTGCGCACCGTCTGCGGTCACGCCCTTGCCGTTCTCGTACATCCAACCCATCAGATATTGAGCACTGATGCTGCCGCCCTCCGCGGGCTTTTGATACCATTTCGCGGCTTGCGCATAATCCTGCTGCACGCCTTGCCCGGAAAAGTAGAGGCGGGCAAGACTTTCTTGTGAACCGATGATGCCCTGTGCGGCCGCCTTCTCATACCACTTGGCAGCCTCGGCAAGATCTTGCGTCACCCCTTTGCCATCTTCCAATAGGAAGCCCAGCATGTACTGACTATTGGGCTCGCCCTGCTCGGCGGCTTTCTTGAACCACTTGGCGGCTTCGCCCGGATTGGCGACCGTCCCGGCACCCTGGTAATAGGCCCAACCGAGCAGCGAGTTGACCGACTGCTCGTCGCGCTTTGCCGCCTCCAGATACCACTTGAGCGCTTCGGCTTCGTCTTTCTTGACGCCGCGCCCTTGAGAGTAGAGATAGCCCAAGCCGCTCATGGCGCGGCCATCGCCTTGCTCCGCGGCTTTCTGATACCACCTGGCGGCCTCGGCGTAGTCCTGCTGCACGCCTCGCCCGAAGTCATGGAGATAGCCCATCAGATACTGCGGAAAAGCGCGGCCTTGCTCCGCAGGGGTCTTCAGCCACTTGGCGGCACCGGCATAATCCTGTGGCACACCCTGCGCGAAGAACAACATTCTGCCAAGGCTTTCTTGCGCGTCCACGTTTCCGCCCTCGGCGGCACGCTTGTAGTATTCCGCTGCCTTAGGGGCGTCGGCGCTGGGGCCTTTGCCCAGTTCATAGAGGTATCCCGCAAGGAAGGCCGCATAGGTTTTACCGTTGGCGCCCGCGCTGGCGCAATGCTTGGCCGCCTCGTTGTAATCCTGCTGCGTGTTCTGGCCGAAGAACAACATATTGCACAGCAAATCTTGCGATTCCACGTTGTTCTGCGCGGCGGATTTGCGATACCACCTCAGCGCCTCCGCGAAATCCTGCACCACGCCGCGTCCGCGGTTGTAGGCTTCGCCCAAGTAATACTGTGCCAGTGCGTCGCCGCTCTCGGCATGTGGGCGGAAATTCTCGACGGCGGTGCGGTAATCCTCGCTTTTCCACGCCTCCATGCCTTTCTGCACGTCGGCGTAGCTGGCGTTGGCCGCGGACAAAAAAATTAGAGCGAGCGTCCAAGAAACTCTCATTGCCTGCCTCCGAACCAATAGTGTTGAGCTGAATCGCTCTCGGCGAGAGCGATGTAAGTCAGTGGGCGGATGATAAACGAATCGCGCACAGTCCAGGCGCACCTAAAGCGGTGCCAATGCCCTAGGACTTCGCCCATGTGAGACGCGCTATGGTTCCGTCCTTCGGGCGATTCGAGATGTAGAAAAAGGTTGTCGCTGAACAGGTAGTGCGGATTGGCGGCGAATTTCGGCATTAGTTGCCTCTGGGCCGCAAGGCGAGCTTGCGACCGCGCTTGCGCGGTTGCCGCAGTGAATGCAGGAATGGAACGAAATCCACCTCCATGGTGTGCCGCGTGGACTTGACGAAACGGCGATCGTTGGCCTCCTGCAGGACCTGCATCTCGCACTCCATCAATGCCCTCGCGTCAGGTGTTCTCTCTCGCAGAAAAAGGGACAGGCATCAAACGACCCGAGAGATAAAGTGGATGAGCCGGCTCACCGCCCCCATTGATGCGCAGCGCATGTAACGCCACACCACTGCCGCGAAGCAGCCCGAGCACACGTTCGGAACGACGCAAATAGGTCCCATGATTGCCCCAGGCGGCCACCA
>JANNFC010000640.1:0-12117 GCA_031379405.1 Betaproteobacteria bacterium
GTACAGTCGGCGAAGCACCTCCGACCATGCCTCGGCCGCAGGGCACTGTTACGGTTAAGGGTCTGACGCTTCGTCGCTGAGCCTTCACGCAAATATCATTTTTCTATCACGCGGAGCCGATCCGACGGATAATTCGCCGCAGGAGTTGTGCGACTAATGGTAGGGTGAAAACAGTGAATGGATTCTGATCGGATAATACAGAGGAGGTGTTATGCCCAAAAAGATTGCCCCACGCGGGCGTGTCAAGCAGCCAAGTCGTTTGCAACGCGGTGGAACTCAAGCCGCAGGCAAAGTTTCAGACACCGGCGCGCTTAGTTGGGAGGCATTGGAGGCGGCGCTTCGAAATGACAAGGCGCGTGGTAAGGGTGATAAGCGCGCGGCGTCTGGCCAGTCGGGGGAGTACCTGCGCGAGTACTTCGGCAATGACGAATTCGAGCACCTACGTCAACTTGCGAGTCAGTCAGGGCTGGTGCGAACGCGCCGGGCGGCGCTGGGCAACGTGGTCTTTCTGCACGGCATTACGGGCTCTGACCTGGGGACTATCGACGCGTCGAACAAGACCAAGGACGTGTGGGTCGATTTCTTCCAGATCATGCTGGGTGCCGTTGAGGAACTGGAACTGGGCGCGGACGGAGCCGAGAAGCCGGGTTTCGGCCATCGCGTTGTGCCCACGGGCCTCAACAAGAGGTACTACGCGCGCGCCGTTCTGCAGTTACGCGCGCACTGGAACGTTGAACCTTTTGCATATGACTGGCGCAAGGATATCGACCTGTCTTCCGATGCGCTTGCCAATCTGATCACGACTAAGTTTCCCGGCCAGCCGGTGCATCTGGTGGCGCACTCCATGGGCGGATTAGTGTCGCGCAATTTCATTCGACGTCATCCGCGGCTATGGGATTCGATGCAAAGTGCCGGCGACGGCAAGGGCGGACGCTTGATCATGCTGGGCACGCCCAACTATGGATCGTTTGCGATTCCACAGGTGCTGAGCGGCACCGACAAAATGGTAAGCCTGTTGGCATCCATGGATGTCCACCACAATCTGAATGAGCTTTTGAGCATCACCAATACTTTTGTCGGCAGCTATCAGATGCTTCCCGCACCCAAGATGCTGCCGGCTTCGCTGCAGGCACTTTACCGAAGCGAGACATGGGGCAGTGTTCCCGGCGTGTCGCAACGGCACTTGGATCGCGCCTATCATTTTCATGCGGATCTCGAGAGTAACGCCACTATCAATCCGGATCGCATGGTATACATCGCGGGCTGCCGCAAGCCCACCATCGACGGTCTAACCATCGTGTCACCTGGCGAGTTCGATTACAGCTTGACCAATGCCGGCGACGGCCGCGTGCCGCATGCACTGGGACTGTTGAAGGATGTGCCGACCTACTACGTCGACGAAGTACACGGCGATCTGGCGCGTAACGATCAGGTGCTTTCTGCAGTGGAAGAAGTGTTGGCGAACGGTGTGACGTCGGCATTGGGCACGCAGGTCCTGCGCGCGGTCGAACGTGGCGCACCCACATTGCGCGACTATCGAACCACGCTGGACAGGACGCGGCTGGAGAGCATCGATGAACTAGCCAGCCGAGGACGGGCACTGCAAATTCGGCAGCGAGCAAAGACGCCGAAGGATATTCCCGAAGCGCAACTGCGCCAGGCCTTTAGCGAGGAAGAGGTGCAGTTCGCCGAGGACGCTATCATCAAAGCAGCGCTCGGTAGCGACACTCGATCCTCACCGTTGCACGCGCCCACAAGGCAGCCGCGCGCACGCGCTCAAAACAAAGTGCAACTCGAAGTCGCGGTGGTGCAAGCCGATATCACGGAATTCGAAGCGCCTATTGTCGTGGTGGGGCATTACAAAGGCGTGCCTCTGGTGCACGCGATCGGCGCCATCGATCGCAAACTGAATAACTGGATCACGCGCGCTTGCGAGTTGGGAATGTTTGCGGGCAATCTGGGCGAAACTTTCTATGTGCCGAATGTGGCCAAGCGACTCGGTGCCGATGGCGTAGTGGTGGCAGGCATGGGCGAGTTCGGAAAATTCACGACGGACGATCTCATGCTGCTCATGGCCAACGTCGCCATTGGCGCATCGGCGTTGGGCCTGCACAGTTTTGCCAGTGTGCTCATCGGTTCGGGCGCCGGCAGTTTATCGAGAGACTCGGCCCTGCGTTCGTTCGTGGACGGAATCGCCGATGGTCTGCGACGGCTCAGTGAGGAATCCGCCGCACAATACTCACCCATACAGCGCATCACGCTCGTCGAGCGCGATGCGCGGATATACCAGGACCTTCGCCACCAGCTTGAGCGATTCGAGCAAGAGGACACTCTGCAGCAGGCGAGAATCAAGCTCCTGCCCGGCAAGAAACCGGATCGGTCGAAGGCGGGGCGGCGTTCTTCGGCGCGGGGCCGGGCGCAGTCTGTCCCGTCAGGCAACGGCGGTTCACTGGAAGAGGTGCGCTTGACCGTCGAGCTCAGCGACGGCAAGTTTCGCTTCTCGGCCCTGGATCAAAGCGCGGTGATGCCGGTGCGCGACGTCGCTGTCAATACGGCCTACGCCACACGGGCCGCTGAGCGCCTTATGCAATCGAGCACGCGCGAGGAACAGGAACAGTTCGGTCAGTTTCTGTTCACCTACTTGATCCCGGAGGATTTTCAGCCACTGCTGTATAGCGGCAAGCCGCTCAGGCTGATCTTGGATCGATCAACCGCTGGGTATCCATGGGAAATGGCGTGCTTCTCCGGCTCGCGCCGCTCGAACACTTTGGCCACTTTTGGAACGGATCTCGGGGTGACGCGTCAGTTCAGAACGCTCCTGGCGGGGGCGCCGGCATTGAAGCCCCCACTGAATCGAAGCATCAAGGCGCTGGTTGTCGCGGACCCCGCTCCCGAACCGCAGTTGCAACTGCCAGGGGCGCGCAGGGAAGGCCGGGCCGTGGCTAACGTACTGAGGGCGCACAATCGTGCGGATCTTTCGGTACAGGTTACCGAGCGCATCGGCCATACCGAGTGCGATCCGGTGGAGATTCTCTCGCTGCTGTTGTCGGGGCAATTCGACATCGTTCACTTCGCGGGACACGGGGATTTCAACCAGCAGTATCCGGAGAAAAGCGGATGGATTCTCGGTAAGAAATGGCTGCTGACGGCGGCGGAGATCTTCCGCGCCAGGCAGGTCCCGCGTCTGGTATTCGCTAACGCGTGTTTCTCCGCCGAGGTGCGGGAGGGTGAGGCGTTGGCTGCCGATGAAATGTCGCGAGGGTTGGCGAGTATTGCGCAAGCGTTCTTCGAGCGCGGCGTGGTCAACTATATCGGAGCCGGTTGGCCGGTGGATGACGAGCAAGCCACCAAATTTGCACAGAGTTTTTATGGAGATGCCCTGGCGGGTACAACGATAGGCGAGGCGGTACGCAATGCTCGTCGCAGCATCGTCGGTTACGGATCCACTTGGGGTGCCTACCAGCATTATGGAAGCTCCGACGACCGCGTCGTGGCCGAATTGGTGCGCGAATGATTGTTCGGTGAAGTTGGGTGATGGTGGCTGGGCATCAGGCCATGCGATCGCTGCCTTACTTTTGCGACATCTTCCGATTGGCCGATGCGACTGGACTGCTGAGCGATCCCGACCGTGCCGTATCACGCATGCGGCGATTCCTCGCTCTGTATGGGATGGAGGGGTGAGGTGTTGCGAGAGTAAGCCAACGTAACAACGGCTTTCAACGCAAGGGTCAAACTGCATTAGTATGCTCGGAACATACTAGGGAGGACACCATGGCAAACCAGAACTCAACCTGGCCGGCGCGCCGCAGGGCGCTCAAACAAGGGATGGCGTTTGCAACCGCCGCGGGTATTCCCATGGGCTTTCCCGCCATAGTGGGCGCCCAGAACGACACCATCAGGATCGGCCATCTGACGCCGCGAACGGGATTCTTGGGTCAAGTGGGTGAACAGGGTTATCGTGCCGCTCAACTGGCGGTGGACGAAGCCAACGCGGCCGGTGGCGTACTGGGGCGCAAGCTCGAGTTGATTGCCGAAGATAGTGTCAATCCCGCTACGGCAATAAACAAGGCGCAGAAGATGATCGAGCGCGACAAGGTCGCGTGTCTGATTGGGGAGGTCAGTTCCGCCTCCGCCTTGGCCATCGCCGAGCAGGCGCTGCGTTACAAGGTTCCGTTCTTTAACACCGGCGCCAACTCTGACGCGCTGCGCGGGGATAAATGTAATCACTTCATGTTTCACATCGAAGGTTGCAACACCATGTATACCAAGACCATCGGTACGTGGCTCAGAGAGAATAACTTAATCAAGGGCGCGCGGTTCTACTTCCTTACCGCCGACTATGCCTTCGGACATGATTTGTTTCGTGTGTCCTCTCGCTTCATTCAAGAGAATGGCGGCGTGGCATTGGCCAACGATATGGTGCCCACCAACACGGCCGACTACAGCGCTTACATCTTGAAGCTACGCTCGCTCAAGCCCGACTGGATCTATCTGAGTCTCGCCGGGGTCGATCAAACCACCTTTCTCAAGCAGTACAAGGAGTACAACTTACCTTATCCACTCACTGGCGGAGTGATGGATATCGTGCCGTTTTGGGCGGCCGGCTTGGACAACCTTTCGGGAAACTGGCAAACGCTCTGGTTCCATGGTTTGAAGGTGCCTGCGGCACAAGCTTTTACCAAGCGTTTCACGGACAAGTATGGATCGCCGCCCGACAATCAAGCCTGGGGCGATTACGTGGGCGTGCGCATCGTGTTGCAATGCATGGCGGAGACAAAGAGCACCGAGGCTACGAAGCTCGTGGAGTACCTTGAGAAAGGCGCGAGCTTCGATCTACTCAAAGATCGCAAAGGCAGCTTCCGCAAATGGGATCATCAACTGTTGCAAGAGATGTACATCGTGAAGGTCAAGGAGAAGGCCAAGTCCAAGGACAAATGGGACATCTTCGACCTTGTGCGTTCCGTACCCGGACCGAAGGAATCGCTGGAGTTGATCCAGCCAACGCTGACGGAAAACCCCTGCAAGTTAATCGCCTAGGGCTCGCGTTTCGCTCGCCGTGGCGTTGGACCCCGTACTGATTCTGGAGCAAGTCATCAATGGCTTGCTGGTCGGCGCGTTTTACATCGTACTTTCCCTTGGGCTATCGCTGATCTTTAGTTTAGGTGGCGTGGTGAATATGGCGCACGGCGCTTTTTATGCGATCGGCGCCTATCTTGCCGTTACGTTCGCGCAGCGCGTTGGGTTTTTTGCTGCGCTTATTCTGTCTCCGGCGACAGTGGCGCTCATTGGCATTGCGATTGAGCGCTTTTGTTTGCGCCGTCTCTACGACAAAGATCCCGCCTTGGGTTTGTTGTTTACCTTCGGGCTCGCTCTGACGGCGGAGCAGTCGTTGCGCATGATCTGGGGAACGACCGGATTGCCATTCTCGATTCCGGACGCGCTGCGCGGTCAATGGATCGTCGGCGATTTCATTTACTCCTATTACCGCCTGAGCATACTGGCGATATCGGCGGTGGCCGTCATCGGATGTTGGCTGCTCCTCAACAAGACGGCGTTCGGCATGGTCGTGCGCGCCGGGGTGCGCGATGCGGAAATGGTGCGTGCACTAGGGATAAGCCTGAAACCCGCCCAGAGCGCCGTGTTCGCATTAGGTGTCGGCCTGGCTGCATTGGCGGGTGTGATCTCCGCGCCCTTGGCGGGGGTGCAACCCGCCATGGGTTCGGAAATCCTCACCGCCACGTTTGTGGTGGTGGTCATCGGCGGACTGGGCAGCTTCTGGGGGGTGGTGGTCGCGGGCCTGCTCGTCGGTGTCGTGCGCGGTCTGACGGTGGTGTTCTATCCGCCCGCCGCCGAGGCGTCCATGTATTTGCTGATGGTATTGGTGCTGCTCCTGCGCCCGCGCGGGCTGATGGGCGAAAGCTTTGCGAAGTTCGAATAGCCCATGATATCGAGGTCAGTTCCGCGCCACCCGATCCTCATTCTCGCGGCGATGTTGCTTATCGTGCCGCATCTGATCCTGAAGATGGGATTCACCTGGACCTTGGCCGCTGAGGTGGCTATATTCGCCATGGTGGGGTTGGGCTACAACTTGTTGTTGGGCTATACAGGACTGCTCTCCTTCGGTCATGGATTGTTCTTCGGCTTGGCGGCCTATGCTGTCGCACTGAGTCAGATCCATTGGTTCAAGCAGAGCACTTTGTTGCCCCTGATCTTCGGGATGGTGTTCGTCTGCGCCCTGGGTACAGTCGTGGGATTGCTTTCGCTGCGCCGCCGTGGCGTGTACTTTTCGCTGCTCACGTTGGCGTTCACGGCGCTCACCTTCTACATCGTGTACCGCTGGACGGGGTTCACCGGTGGCGAGAACGGTCTATCCGGAATTCAACGCCAACCCGTGTTTGGCAAAAGCATGGACGATCCATGGTTGTTTTATCACTTCATTGCCGCCATCGTCCTCATCGTTGCTACGTTGCTGTGGAGGCTGACGCACTCACCGTTGGGCTCGGTGCTCGTCGCCATTCGGGAGAACGAACAACGTGCGCGATTCGCGGGCTATCCGGTACAGCACTACAAACTCATCGCCTTCGTTATCTCTGCCGCCGTAACGGGATTGGGCGGATGCTTGTTCGCCTACCTCAAGCTCTTCGTTTCCGCCGATTCGGTACATCCCGCTTTCTCTGGTGAAATTCTGATGATGTCCATCTTCGGTGGAATGGGGCATTTTCTAGGACCGGCACTCGGGGCCTTGGTATATCTTCTGTTTCGCGAGGTCGTGTCAGGATTCACCTCGGCTTGGCAGTTCTGGTTTGGGATGCTGTTCATGGGGTTCATCCTTTTCTCTCCGCTGGGCTTGATCGGCTTGGGAGAACGCCTCCTGGCCCCATTGCGTAAGAAGAAAGAGGAGCAGGCTGCCATGGCCGCGCGCATCACACCGACCGCCGAACAGGAAGTGCCTTCGTTTTTGCGCGAGCATCCACCCGTCGCCGGGAGCTTGGTGTCCTGTGATCTGGTGGAAAAACGATTCGGTGATTTCACCGCGCTGAACGGCGTCGATTTGTTCGTCGAGGATCGCAAGCTGCATGCCCTGATCGGTCCCAATGGAGCGGGCAAGACGACCCTGTTCAACATCATCTCCGGCATGTATCAACCCGATCACGGCGCGGTACGGCTCGCGGGAACGTCCATCGGAGGATTGACCCCCGACCATGTCGCCAAGCGTGGCCTCGCGCGTTCCTTCCAGGTGTCGAGTTTGTTCCCGATGCTGACGACGCGCGAGCACCTTAGACTCGCCGTGCAAGCGCGCAGCCCGCGGCGCTTCGATCCGTTGATCGATACGTCTGCCTTGGTGGACGTGGAGCGAGAGACCGACGAGCTGGTGACCTATCTAGGATTGCAGGGGTTGGAGAGGGTAGCCGTCTCCAGCCTCTCCCACGGCGGGCAACGGTTGGTGGAGATCGGTGTCGCGCTCGCGGCAAAACCACGCGCCTTGTTACTGGACGAACCGCTTGTCGGACTGGCCACCGCAGAGCGGGAGCGCGTCACCAAACTAATTCAAAACCTGAAGCATCACATGGGCGTGCTGATGGTGGAGCACGATATTGATCGCGTATTCGATATCGCAGATCGAATCACCGTGATGAACGAAGGCAAAGTGCTGGTCGAAGGCGATGCGCAAACCGTGCGTAATCACCCGCAAGTGCAACGTGTGTATATCGGTGGCGGTCAGCACGCCATGACACGTCGACGTGGCGCCATGGTTGAATCCGCGCCTGCCATCCTGAGCGTGACCGGACTCAATACCTTCTACGGCAAGAGTCACGTCCTGCACGACGTTTCCTTCGAGGTGCGCCACGGGGAGGTGGTAGCACTGCTTGGTCGCAATGGTGCCGGCAAGTCCTCCACCTTCCGGAGCATTCTCGGTCTGGTGCGCCCACAGAGCGGGACGGTGACATTCAACGGCGAGGTTATTTCGGGGCTGCCAGCGGAACTTATCGCGCGCCGGGGCGTGGGTATCGTGCCGCAAGGGCGCCGGTTATTCCCCGGACTGAGCGTGGAGGAGAATCTGCGGCTGGGCGCGCTTTCGCGCACTCGCGGCACCGGTGTCAGCTGGGATCGCGAAAAGATCTACGCCTACTTCCCTCGCATCAAGGAGCGCCTGCATGCCGGCGCGGATCAACTCTCCGGTGGCGAACAGCAGATGGTTGCCATCGCGCGTGCGTTGTCCGGCAACGTCAAGCTATTACTTCTGGACGAGCCGTTCGAGGGACTGAGTCCGCTCATGGCGGAAGAAGTGTTCAAGTGCATCGAACAACTCAGCCAGGAAGTATCCATTCTGATCATCGAACATCATCTGGACACGGTGTTGTCCTTGGCCGATCGTGTGGTGGTTCTGGACCGGGGACGGGTGTCACACGTCGGGCCCGCACAACCCCTGCTTACGGATTTGGACTTGCGGCGTACGACACTGTGGTTTTGAGCGCACTTCGCGCGCACCCCGTTGCGCTTGCTTAGGCCGCGACGCAGACGAATCGGCGCACGGCTGATGGGATTCGCCCGCGCTCATCCCATCCTACGCATCGCTGAGGTCTATTTGGCGCGCACTCTCGCCCACGGCGTTGCCCGTGCTTGACTGCGATGCCGGTGGCCACGATTTCCTGATCGCCTTCTCTTGCAAGGGGCGAGGGATATGCGCCGCCTTCGCGCTCGAGCACCTGCGCCAGATCGATCCCCAGCGCCTACGTTATGACGCCCCCAAACGCACCAAGGCAAAATGTGTTGCGGTCGCACGCTCATGCAGACTATGATTGCTGGACAGGACATCTACCAACAGAAAGTGCACGCTTTGAATTGATCTGACAGCGGCATCTCAACAAAACGTGGACTGTCAGATTAGATCGTGACTTCTACACAGTAAGGGAGGCAAGGTTGTGCCGAAGAAAGCGCCCAAACTCGCAAAGCTCACCCGCCCAAAACTCCATAACGTCCTTGCGCGACATCGCCTGTTCGCGCAACTCGACGCCGGGCGCGAGCGTGCGCTCACATGGGTAGTCGGTCCGCCTGGAAGTGGAAAGACGGCCCTGGCTGCGAGTTACCTGGATGACAGCAGGATCGACAATGTCTGGTATCACCTGGATAGCGGCGACCACGACCTGGCTACCTTCTTCCACTACCTATCGCAGACGCTGGACGCGTCGTCGCGGCACGCTCCACTGCCAGTGATCACAGCCGAACATCTTGCGGATGTGCCGGCGTTCACGCGCTATTACTTCCGCGAGTTCTTCGGCCGGATGAAGCCCCCGGCCGTGTTGGCCTTCGACAATTATCAAGAGATTCCGGGACACTCCGCGCTGCATGGCGTACTAGAGCAAGCAGCAATGGAGTCGCCCGAAGGCATTGCCCTGGTGATCATCAGCCGCGAAGATCCACCTGCCGAATACGGTCGACTCGATGCGCTCGATCGATTGGCTCGCATCGAATGGAACGATCTGAAGCTCACATTGGCGGAGGCCACCGCCATCGCCGCACTCAGATTCAGTCTGGATGCGACCACGCTAAGAGCCCTGTACGACGTTTCCAATGGTTGGGCTGCAGGACTCACGCTCGCGTTGGAGCAGATGAAGCGGACAAACGGCCAAGCCCGCAATCTGCAAGGCGATGCATTGGAATTGGTGTTCAACTATTTTTCTGGACAGATTCTCAAGACTGCCGATCCAGAAGTGCGTGAATTCCTGGTGCGTACTGCGTTGTTTCCGCGCACCACCGCCGACATGGCCCAGCAAATCAGCGGCAATGCACAGGCCGGACGGTTGCTGGAGTATTTCTATCGGCGGCGGCTGTTTACCGATCGGCGAGGAGAGCAACCCTTCAACTACCAATACCACGACTTGTTTCGCGCATTCCTGCTGGATCAGCTTGTCCATTCGAGGCCGTCAGCCGAAGTGGATGACCTGCGCCGCAACGCCGGCGCCATCCTGGAGGCAGCGCATCGCCACGACGATGCATTCACCTTGTACCGCAGCGCGGGCGATTGGCAATCCGTGACCCAGTTGACGCTCGCTCAGGCTCAGACATTGATCGCTCAAGGGCGTCGCGAGACTCTGCGGCAATGGATCGCCGCGCTTCCTGTCGGGCACGCGGCGAAGACACCTTGGCTGAGTTACTGGCAGGGCATTTCGCTGCTTGCTTCCGCGCCGGACCAAGCCATCAACCACCTGGCACGGGCGAACGAGGTGTTCGAGCGAGACGGTCATGGCTCGGGACAGATCACCTGCTGCACGGCAATCATACTGGCCCACCTATCGAATTTGAACGATTTCCAGCCTTTGCCGGAGTGGGTCGACCGACTCATTGCGTTGCTGCGCAATACGCCAGAGCCGCAACCGCTATTGGGGCAACTACATAGCAACGCTGCACTGGTTTATTTCTGCCACCTTTGCCGACCGCGGGCGGACTACTACGAACCGGCCCTGCGGCGCGCCGTAGAGCTCTTGACGTCAGATGAAATAGCAGCTAACGACAAAGTGCTCCCAGCCTGTTTCGTACTGCACGCGCTGCGTGAAACGGGACATTTCGCAGATTGTGATCGAATCATCTCGTTACTGCATCCACAAATGGCGTCGAGCGCTGTGAGCCCAGGAGACCGGGCCTATTGGCACCAAGTCCTCGCCTGGACCGAAACTTCTCGCGGTGACTGTGGTGCGGCCGCAGACGCATGCAAAGAAGCCGAGGCCATCTGCGTGGCGCACGCCATCAGTGGACCGGCGCGTTACATCTACACACACATGCTTCTCGCGGCGAATGCATTCCAAGCGCGCGATCTCGGTGCTGCACAGCAACACTTGGAGAAGATGGAATTTCATATGAGCCCAAAACGCTCGCTGGGGCATGGATGGGCGAACTGGATTCGCAGTATCGTCGCCGCGATGCGCGATGACTGGGACGGCACGGTTCGATACGCCGAGCAAGAGCTGGATATCCTGGCACGAAGTGGCGCGGTGTTTCATCTGTACTTTGCCCATCTTCATCATGCGGCAGGTTTGATCGGGCAGAAGCGGTATCAGGCCGCGCATCAAGCCATTCAAGAATCACGGGCGGTGCTGGTGGATTCATCCGTATCTCGGAACTTGGCGGACGTCGACTTGATGGCAGGGTGGTTGGCGTTGGCGCAGCATGCGATGGATGATTTTGATCGGCATGTGCGGGCCGCGCTTGCACTTCTGAATTGCACGGAGATGCATGCCTGCCTCTGGTACGTGGACCAGCGCATCCTCCCGAGCGTACTAGCGCATGCCCTAAAGCGTGGTATCGAGACTGCGCAGGTACGGGATATGATTCGCAAGCTAGCGTTGCACCCACCACCTGACGCGAGTGCCACCTGGCCCTGGCCGGTCAGGATCTGCCTGTTCGGCGGATTCAGGGCCTGGCTTGACGACGTACCGCTTGAGTCCTCGCGCAAACCTCCCAAGAAGTTGCTGGCCCTGCTGAAGGCCCTTGCTTGCGCCGGGGGCGAATGGGTGCCAAACACGCAGTTGATCGATTGGTTATGGCCCGATAGCGAAGCCGACGCGGCGCGCAAGTCTCTCGACATTTCGGTACATCGTCTGCGCATCCTGTTGGGAAGAGCCGAGTGCGTGTGCGTCGGCGATGGACGAATCAGATTGGACCGGGAAACGGTGTGGGTCGATGCCTGGGCATTCGAGTCCATCTCCGGTCTTCCGTGCGACGCATCCGAGTCAGTCGACGAGGCCGCGGCGATCTATCTCGGCACCCTATTGCCGGAGGATATGGACGCCGTGTGGTCGGTGTCGTATCGAGAGAAATTGCGTGACGGTTTCAATCGACTGCTCTGCGCCCGGGCCGAACATCTCGAATCGCAGCGGGCGTATCCCGAAGCGCTGCGTTGGTACACGCGTGGCCTCGAAGCTGACGATCTGGTCGAGGCCATGTACCAGGGCATGATGCGTTGCCAGATGGGTTTGGGACGCCAGGCCGATGCGTTGGCGACCTATCAGCGCCTGCGACGCACGCTGACCACGAAATTGCGGACCATGCCGAGCCAAAAATCTGTGGCATTGGCGCAGACTGCAGGGACGGGCTAGTACTGAACTACATGCCAAGTGG
>JANNFC010000644.1:0-2262 GCA_031379405.1 Betaproteobacteria bacterium
CATGATCGGCGGAATCGAACACGTAGGAAGTCGTTTGATAAATCGGTACCGCTCGCGACCCGGTCGTGGGATCCGGAATTTGTCCGGCGTGCAGGCACAAGGTGCCAAAGGAGAATTTATGGTCGGCCATTTCTAGTCAAGGATGAGGAGATGCGGACCAAAGTTTAGTACGGTAGATAATTCGGACGCTTGGAAGAGATGATCTTGGTATTCACGCCTGCCCAATTCAATCCGCCGAACAAGCGCGCGTGCTCGATCTTTACACAGCGGTCCATGACGACTTCCAGACCGGCAGCGTGTGCCTTCTCAGCAGCAGCCATGTTGATCACGCCAATCTGCATCCATAACACCTTGGCACCGATCGCAATGGCCTCATCGCCAATCGGACCGATGTCCTCGCTCTTGCGGAAGCAGTCCACGATATCCACCTTCTCCGGGATATCGCGCAAGCTGGCATAACACTTCTGCCCCAATACTTCCTGATACTGCGGATTCACCGGGATCACTTTGTAACCGTGATCGATCATGTACTTCGCCGCGAAATAGCTCGGACGCCACCAGTTGGCGGACAGGCCGACGACTGCAAGCGTTTTACTCTCGCGCAGGATGCGTCGTAGCGTGTTGATGTCTTCGTTCATGGTTGCTTGAGGCATTTTCAGAATCGGAGAGTGTATCACTCGTCGGTGAGCGCCCAGCCATTTGCCCTACCTCACGAGGCGGAACGAAGTGTTGCAAGGACGATAAAACCCCGCAATACTTCCCACGCCAGAAGCCGGTGGCACCACACTAAGCATCACCCTTTTATTCCAGCGCAATTCTTAGGGTGGGTAAGGCGCGGCACCTTGCGTCGTAACCCACCGTTTAATCGATGCCACCAAGATACTGGGTTACGATTCTGGTGCACCAACCCCAAGCTATAGATGCTCCCCGATCCTAGCCTAGATTAGCGTCGATCGCGTCAGAACAGATAGGGTCAATCCTTCAGTCTGCCGCAACTAATCCGAAATTTGGTCTGGCGCTAAGGGCCATAATCGACATATCGAAGCCTTCGCATTCAGATAGTTCCACAGCACACCGATGGACAAATTCGATCGCATCTTTCAGCTCCACCACATTCTCGCAGGAAGGCGCACCAGGATCGGGGTCCCGGATCTTCAGGAGGCGCTTGGTTGTTCCCGCGCCTCCGTCTATCGATTAATCTCGGCTCTCGAGGACAAGCTCTACGCCCCAATCCTAAAAGATGAACTCGGGATCCGTTACGACCCTCATGCCAAGGGGGCGTACGAGCTTCCCGGTCTGTGGTTTACGGCGGACGAATTGCAGGCGCTGCTAACCTTCCAGCGACTGGTTGAGAATCTTGAGCCGGGGTTATTAAAAGATCACCTCGCCCCATTGGAAAAACGTTTACAGCACCTCCTTGAACACCGGCACCTCAACTTAAACGAGGCGTTTCATCGCATTCGCGTACTCAGCATGGTAAGCCGCCCTTCCGGTCAGCACTTTCGGAAGTTGGCAGGCGCCACCCTAAGTCGACGTCAACTGAACATTACTTATCACTCCCGAACCAAGGATGAGATAACCGAACGCGTCATATCCCCGCAGCGCATCACGCACTATCGAGACGTCTGGTACTTGGACGCCTGGGATCACAAACGCAAGGCCCTTCGTACATTCGCCACGGATCGCGTCACGCACTGCGTCGAGGTAGATAATCGGGCCGTGGATATCAGCCATTCAGCGCTGGACGATCATCTTGCCAGTAGCTATGGTATTTTCTCCGGAAAGGCGAATAAAGTCGCCGTCCTCTTATTTAGCGTTGAGCGAGCCAGATGGGTTGCAGATGAACGCTGGCATCCGGAACAGAAGGGGCAATTCCTAATAGAAGATGGGCGCTATGAGCTGCGCATTCCCTATCGCGACCACAGGGAACTCGTCATGGATGTTCTTAGACACGGCTCTAACGTCGAGGTTGTTGCGCCAGCAGGTTTGAGGGAAGCCATAAGGTTAGAACTCCAATCAACCCTGTCGAATTATCAGAAGTGAAAGGTTGGGTCCCGCGACTTGGGAAACAGATGGAGTAAAAAAATGGAATCTGACGTGAGTAATTGCACCTCAGAAAACCAAGAACCGATCGCGCACGTTGCTCTGCAAAGCTTCGATGAGGCCGAGGCATCGCTGCCTCGGAAAACGGAGAGTATTCCAGAGTCCTCCACTTCCTGTCCGTGGCTTCACTGAGGCCGAGGCCTCGCTGCCGCGGAAAAC
>JANNFC010000666.1:0-6252 GCA_031379405.1 Betaproteobacteria bacterium
GTCCATCGGAGGAAACTCTAAGACGTGAACCGCCAAAGCACACGAAGAGGAGTCTCGCGATGGACAAGTACGAAAGCCTAAATCATAGGAAGTGGGAGCGCAAATACCATGTGGTGTTCATACCGAAGTATCGGCACAAGACGTTGTAGGGTCAGTTGCGCACGCACCTGGGAGAGGTGTTTCGAGAGTTGGCAAGGCAGAAGGAGAGCCCGATAGAAGAAGGGCACCTGATGCCTGATCATGTTCACATCTACGACGCGAAGTCTTGAGGTATAGTCCTCTCGGGGTGTGCCGGCAGTAATCCTGACAGGAGAAAACAACATGGTACGAATAGACTGGAGGAGCATCGTCTTAGCGGCGGTCACAGCTTCGATCTCGAATCTAGCCGTCGGTGCGGACAAGAAATATGGTCCTGGCGTTTCTGATACCGAAATCAAGATCGGAAATACCATGCCATACAGTGGGCCGGCATCCGCCATCGGCGCCATCGGCCACACGCTCAACGCCTACTTCAAGAGAATGAATGAAGGCGGGGGCATCAACGGACGCAAGGTCAATTTCATAAGTTTGGACGATGGCTTTAGCCCTCCGAAGGCTGTAGAGCAGACGCGGCGCCTCGTCGAGCAAGATCAAGTTGCCTTCATGTTCGCCCCGTTGGGGACGGCAACGAACACGGCCACGCAGAAGTATCTGAACGCGAAGAAAGTGCCGCAATTGTTCCTGATAAGTGCCGCGTCCAAGTGGAATGATCCGAAGAATTATCCTTGGTCGATGAGCCTTACCTGGGGACCCAACTACTATCATGAGGCACGGTTTCACGCACGGTATGTGTTGAAAGAGAAGCCGAACGCGAAGATAGGCGTCTTGTATCAAAACGATGATGGAGGCAAAGATCTGCTTCGCGGTCTCAAAGATGAACTCGCGGTCAGCGGTGCGAAAATCGCATCCGAGGTGTCCTTTGAAGTCAGCGATCCGACGGTGGATTCGCAGATTGTTACGCTGCAATCAAGTGGGGCCGATGCGCTATTTATCTATAGCATTACGCCGAAGGCATGCGCGCAGGCTATACGTAAGGCATACGACATCGGATGGCGCCCCATAAGACTGCTATTCTCTGGGTGCGTGCATCCTGAGGCGGTTCTCAAACCAGCGGGTTTCGACAAAGCGATGGGGATTGTCGCCACAGCGGCAATCAAGACCCTGAGTCCGGAGACTCAATCCGATCCTGCAATCCGAGAGTACTTGGCGTTCATGAAGCGATACAACCCGGAAGGCAATCCCGAAGATGGTTACAACATATACGGATACGCCCTGGGAAAAACCATGGAAGAGGTCTTGAGACGGGCCGGAGATGACTTGACCCGCGAGAACATCATGCACGTCGCTTCCAACCTGAAAGACTTACGGATCCCTATGTATCGGGACGGCATTTTCATCAATACGACGCCGTCCGACTATGCAACAGTGCGCCAAGCATACTTTGTTCGATTCGATGGTAAGAACTGGGTGCAATTCGGTGACTTGCTTCGGGGGCATTAGATTCTTTCGCGTGACGATTGCGGCCGCATTTCCGGCAACCGCCAACTCGATCAAGTCATCCCACCCAGGAGAAACGCTATGGTTTCCAAACAGATATTGCAACCCAGACCCGATCATCCAATCACGATTGGGAGGTAGCTTCGGAGTCCTCATGGGGGAAGGCGCTACGCTTTTCCGCCCTACATTTTGTTAGGGGAATTGTGGGAACAGGTCGCTATCGGATTCGTTGACCCTCGTCAACACTTTGTCCGGTGCCACCGCATCGGCCCGCATCGCCACGTCTAAGGGTTGGGTGAACGTTGCGTTCGAGCGGAGGGCTGCAGTAGGTAATGCAGCTTGCGCCAGATTCGCAGCGCGCGCAGCGCGACCATAGCAAGGCCAATAGTCTTCGCGAGTTTTCCGTGCCTGCTTATGGCAATAACGAGTGCGGCCGCTGCCGCCAACAATGTGGTGCGCTTAATGCGCAGTATCCAATCAAGCCCCTGGTCAAGGAGTCCCAACCGGGAAACAATGCCTGCAAAGGCATGGCCCATTTGCCTTCGCTGATCGGCTGCCTGCGCAATCAGCGCCTCGCGACGGCGAGATAGGCGGCTCTTCATGACGGTGTGCGTAACTCAGCCTGATCTTTGGTGAGTTCATTCAGCGTTGCGTGAAAGGGGTTCATTTTGCGTGCGAGAGATTGGCGCAAAACCAAGACGGTCGCCATCGATGCCACCAGAAATCCCGCTCCTAGCAGCATAGCCACGAGCAGACGATGTTCGTCCCAGAATGCGATCAACAAACCGACTGAGAGCATGGCGACGCCCAGCACGGCGAGCGCAATCGCCACCATGCCACACAGTAGAAATCGAACACTGTCGTAGAGATGCTCCTGCACTTCCACGCCGAGAAGTTCCAAGCGGGTCTGTGCAATCGAGATAAGCGCCGCGCAGGCTGACTTGAGTGAATCCATCAGGCGCAGCGCTGGCCCCGGCCGTTGCTCTTCCACAGAAGATAAGAGGCGAAGGGTTTCGTAGGCTAGCGACGTCCCATCAGGTAGCCAATCAGGAATCCAACCCCGGTCGCGGCACCTACAGTAGTCCATGGATGATCGTGCACGTAATGATCGGCGTCGCGAGCAGCTCGCTTTGCACGTTCGGTAACTTCAGCGCCGACATCTCGCGCAGCCGCCCGCGCTTGTCTCAATGTGGATTCGATTCGATCGCGGGCGGCGGCCACTCTTTCGCCTCCATGTCCGGCTGTTGCCTTCAATAACTCCTCGATATCCGTTGCGATATCTTGCAAGTCATTCTTGAGTTTCTCGGTGGCATCGGTCATTCGATTCTCTCCTATAGTGAGGAATTGATACGAGTTCCAATATACCTCTTTCCCGCGCGCCGCGGTTGAACTCGTATTCCCCGCGCCAAGAGCGCGGGGAATACGAGTTGAAGTCAAGGATTCATGCATTCCTTTCCGTTGATGCCAATCTACGCACACGCTAGGTGTCTTGATTGGATCCAGTTCAAGTCATGCACCAATAGGCAGCGACACTCTCACTTGAGTACCGTGGCCCGGTGCTGTGGTGAATTCAAGCTTGCCACCATGAGAGCGGACTCTTTCGTACATACCCATGACCCCCCAGTGTCCGGCGGTTTGTAATTGCGCCTCATCAAAACCTCGTCCATCATCGGTAATCTGAACCTGGATAACGCCATTGTCGCGGCTGGCACGTACCGACACGCGCGAGGCGCCGGCGTGACGCCACACGTTGTTGAGGGATTCCTGCACAACCCGGAACAGAGCAGTGGCATTCGCGCTCGACAGGTTTGTGCTCTCCACGTCTTCGCCCATCTCCACCTCGCATTGAAGGCCCGCTCGCTTTGCCGTCTCACGGGCTTGCCAATCGATGGCTGCCCACACGCCCAGGTTGTCCAGGATACTGGGCCGCAGATCATTGATGATGCGCCTGGTGGTTTGCACCGCGCCATCGATGAGCTTCAAGGACGCATCCAAACGCTTCTCGGCATTCACTGGATCTTGGGTTGTCATGGTTTTAGCAACGCTCAAATCCATCTTGATGCCGGTTAACGTCGCGGCAAGATCATCATGGACTTCACGTGCAATGCGAGTGCGCTCGGATTCCCGGGCGACTTCGATATGATTGGACAACTGTCGCAGCCGTTCATTGGCGCTACTCAAGATCTCTCTACTGAGGCGAGAGGATTCGGCCAGTCTATCCTGAGCCTGTTTGAGCGCGTCCTCGGCTTGTTTGCGTCGGGTGATGTCGCGCAAGATCACGGTATAGAGCGCATGCTCACCTTCGGTTAGCTGCGAGATCGACGCGTCAAGTGGAAACTCCTCACCGTTGGCCCGCAGGCCAGACAAGGGCAGGTCCGCCCCCATGGCGCGCATGGTTTCCCCTGTGCTGCCGAAATGCCTGACGTGCGCTCGATGTCGATTGCGATAGCGCGCGGGAAGCAATCGGTCCAACGGCGTGCCGACCACCTGATCGCTAGTTAAGCCAAATATCCTCTCGGCGGCGGCATTGAACAGGACGATCGATTGCGATTCATCAATGGTGATGATGGCGTCTCTCGCGGTTTGAATGATTCCATGCAACTTGGCATTGCTAAACTTGTGGGCTTGAGTCATCTCCTCAGCAAGTTCCCGGGTGCGCCGCTGAGCCGATGCGCTGAACCAACCCACCAGAAACATCAGTGCGCTAATGAGGCCCCCTCCAGCCAACAGGTAGAAGGACTTTGCGCTATCGAACTCCTTGGCGAAGTCAGGGTTCGCTATGGCTGAGACGGACCAAGTTCGGCCATGCACTTGCAGGGGGATGAGTTTGCGGAAACTTTCGGTACGACTCGCCTGTAACGTACGCAACTGGCTATCGCGGTCGAATAGAAGGGAACTCGAAGAGGGATGCTCGCCGTCGAATATCTCGACATCGATTGCGGCATAGTATGGCGCGATGGCAGTGGAAAAAAAGTCTTTGGCGTGGAACGCCGCGTATACATAGCCCCTAAGCGCCAACTCTCGCTGCGTGGAGCGCGTCAGAGGTTTGTCGCGCTGATAGACGGGCAAATAGAGCAGCAGTCCGGCACCGTGCCGAGGCTGATCGGCGTTTTGAACGAGGTCGACCCGTGAAGTCATGCTCGCTGCTCCGGATTCGTGTGCCCGCAGCATGGCGGCGCGTCGAATCGCCTCGGAGTACATATCGAAGCCCAGCGCTTTGCGATTGAACGGATTGAACGGTTCGATGAAAAGTATCGGCGTCAGCAGTGGTCGATCCCCGAGCGGCGTGATGGAGAATTCCGCGATCCCCTCAGCACGTACGGCGTTTTCTGTATTCGCCCGATCGCGTTCAGAAATCCTCGGCGCGTAACCCATGGCTAGAATTTCGGGGAAGGAATGCTCGAGATCCAAGGCATTGACATACTCACGCCAAACGAGCCGGTCCAACGTGCCTTGCACAGCGAACAGCGCAACCCCGCCGCCCAGAATCTGCTTAAAGGTATTCAGGCGGTCAACGATCGACTCGGCAATTCGCTGCGCGCGAATCTGGAAAGCGGACTGAGACTGAGCGGCCGTATCTTCGCGCAGAAAATGCCAGGCGCTCAACGTGCATGCGATTGACACTAGCAACATCACCCAGGGCAGCGCAGTGCGCAATCCGGCCTTAGAGGGGAGGGAGATGTCGTGTGTGTTCAGTTTCAGCACGGCGACTCAGATCGCGCGGTGCAGCTCAGACATACGGAAGAAACTATCCATAAGCTGGAGTGGCGTGCCGGCCTGCCGTGCCAATACCAACATGGGGCGTACTGAGTAGCGTAATCTGCCGATTGCCTTCCACCTTGATGTGGCCAGAAGTTTGCAGCCGGCTGAAGACTCGGCTAACGGTTTCTAGTTTCAATCCGAGATAGCTGCCGATCTCCTCGCGCGTCATGCGGAGCAGAAAGCGCGAAGGGGAGAACCCCCGGTCCAGTAATCGGGCGGATAAATTCCACAGGAAGGCGACCACTCTCTCATCAGCTCGCATGCTTCCTAATAGAGCCAATAGGTTCTGCTCGCGGACGATTTCCCGGCTCATGGTGCAATACAAATCGGACATCATTCGAGGCTGAGATTGCGCCATCGATAGCACTTGCTCGTAAGGGAAGATACATACTTCACTGTCCTCCAGCGCGATGCACTCGGTTTGATAGTGCTGTGACCCGATGCCATCGACCCCCAACAGATCGCCATTCATGTGGAACGCCGTCACCTGATCGCGCCCATCCTCTAACAACGTTAGGGATTTAAGGGTTCCGCTGCGCACACTATAGAGGCTGTGAAAGAGCTCTCCCATGCGATACAACGGATGCCCGCGTTTGATGCGTCGGCGGGCAAAGCGATACTCGGCAATTTTCCCGCCTGCGGCTGACCAGCACTGGGCATTGCTCGGGCAGTGGGCGCAGCGATCGGTGTTTGCCGACGCGATTTCTTCGGTCGAATGATGCACCTTCTGTGCGAACAGTGAGATGACGGTGTTCATTGAATCCTCCTTGCCGTGGCGGCTTGCATTGCGCTTCGTAGTACTGGCCGAAAAAAGGACTTCGCGGGCGGGGCATTGACCCCGCCCCTGACCAAAAGGGGGCTACGTACCAATCACTTCTCCCCCTTTGGAAACCTCGAAGTTTGCCCCCGCGCCAAGCGCGCGGGGAATACGAGTTGACAGGTCCGTGAGATGTA
>JANNFC010000671.1:0-16333 GCA_031379405.1 Betaproteobacteria bacterium
CACGTTGTGGTGCGATTTGATATTGACGGCTTGCTTCGTTTTCGCGCCAGCCGATTCGATCACATCGGGGTAGATAGTGCCTTGTGCGAGCCACTTCGCTGTTGTGAGCTTCGCGGCCTCGCGCTGAAACACTTCCACGAATTCGCGGCCGATGATCTTTCGTTTGTGCTCCGGATCGCTCACACCGGTCAAGGCGCCAAGAAACTCGGCCGAGGCATCGACGTGTATCACACGCACACCGAGATTCTTGCCGAAAGTGTCCATCACTTGCTGCGCTTCATCGAGCCGAAGCAGTCCGGTATCGACGAACACACAGATGAGCTGTTTGCCGATCGCACGCTGGATCAGCGCGGCGGCAACGGAAGAATCCACACCGCCGGAAAGGCCCAAAATAACGACGTCCGATCCCACTTGGGAGCGGATGCCTTCCACCGCCTCCGACACGTAGTCGGGCATGTTCCAATCGTTACCCAGTCCGCAGATAGCATGCAGAAAGCGCGCAAACATCGCCTTGCCTTGGCGGGTGTGGGTGACTTCGGGATGGAATTGCACCGCGTAGAAGCGCCGCGTTTCATCCGCCATTCCGGCGATGGGTGTGGTGGCGTTGCTGGCGATGATCTTGAACCCGGACGGCAACTCGGTCACTTTGTCGCCGTGACTCATCCACACCTCTAGCAAACCATGGCCTTCGCTATTGGCACGGTCTTGAATGTCCTTGAACAATGCGCAGTGTCCACGGGCGCGCACCTCGGCGTAACCGAATTCGCGCACTGTGCCCGTTTCCACTTTGCCGCCTAGTTGTGCGGCCATGGTCTGCATCCCGTAGCAAATTCCGAGTACGGGCACGCCGGCGGAGAACACGGCAGTCGGTGCACGCGGTGTCTTCTCTTCATGCACCGATGCCGGACCGCCGGAGAGGATGATGCCCGCCGCCGCGTACTCGCGCACGAATTCATCGCTCACATCGAAGGGATGGATCTCGCAATAGACACCGCTTTCGCGCACACGGCGAGCGATGAGTTGAGTGTATTGGGCGCCGAAATCTAGGATTAGAATTTTTTGGTGCATGGGAGGCTAGGTGTGAATCGTGAGGAGTGGGTAAGGGAAGATCGATTCACCCAGCGCGAATCCAATCTCACTCCACGCGGTAGTTGGGTGCTTCCTTGACGATCTGCACGTCATGCACGTGGGATTCGCGCACGCCGGCGGCGGTGATCTCGACGAACTCGGCGCGTTGACCCATCTGCGCTATGGAACTGCACCCCACATATCCCATGCTGGAACGCAATCCGCCCATCAACTGATGGATCACGCTGATCACGCTGCCCTTGTATGGCACACGCCCCTCCACCCCTTCGGGCACGAGTTTGTCGGCTTTGTCCTCATCGTCCTGAAAGTAGCGGTCGCTCGAACCTTGTTGCATGGCGCCCAGCGAACCCATACCACGATAGGTTTTGTAGGAGCGACCTTGATATAGCTCGATTTCGCCGGGTGCTTCTTCCGTTCCGGCAAACAGGCCACCCAGCATGACACAACCAGCGCCAGCAGCGATGGCCTTCGCGATATCGCCGGAGTATCGAATGCCGCCATCGGCAATGGCCGGTATGCCGCTTCCGTCCAATCCCGCCACCACATTCTGAATAGCGGAAATCTGCGGCACGCCCACACCTGCCACGATGCGCGTGGTGCAGATGGAGCCCGGGCCGATACCCACTTTAACGCAGTCGGCCCCGACGTCGCGCAATGCCTTGGCGGCGTCCGCCGTGGCGATATTGCCGCCGATGACCTGCAATTTCGGAAAGCGCCGCTTGACCCATTGCACGCGATCCAGCACGCCTTGAGAATGTCCGTGGGCCGTATCCACCACCAATACATCCACGCCCGCTTCCACCAGGAGATCCGCGCGCTCGTCAGTGCCTTCACCGACACCGATGGCGGCTCCCACTCGCAAGCGACCAAGTTCGTCTTTGCAAGCAAGCGGGTGCTCGGATGACTTCAATATGTCTTTGACTGTGATCAGTCCGCGCAGCTTGAAATCGCCGTTGACGACCAGCACGCGTTCCAGTCGATGCTTGTGCATGAGTGCCTTGGCCTCTTCCAGGGTGGCACCCTCGCGCACGGTAACGAGGCGCTCGCGCGGCGTCATGATGTTGCGTACGAACTGATCCAAATTGGTTTCAAACCGCAGATCCCGGTTCGTAACGATCCCCACCACTTGATCGCCTTCGACCACGGGCAGTCCCGAAATCTTGTGCTGTCGAATCAGATTCAGCACTTCGCGCACTGTCATGTTCTGGTGGATGGTGATCGGATCTTTCACCACGCCGCTTTCGAAGCGCTTGACCTTGGCGACTTCGGCCGCTTGCTGCCTGGGGGTCATATTCTTGTGCACGATGCCAATACCGCCCTCTTGCGCCAATGTGATGGCTAGGGGCGCTTCGGTGACGGTGTCCATGGCGGCGGAAAGCAGCGGAATATTGAGTTCGATTTCCCTGGTGAGCCGCGTTTTGAGACTGACGTCCTTGGGTAGAACGAGGGAATGGGCCGGAATCAGGGAGACGTCGTCGAAGGTGAGGGCCTTTTGAAGCACTCGCATAGTGATGTTCCTACGCAAAAACAATATTATACGGGAGCTCATCTTCCCGGCCGCGATACGGCCGGCAACTTTTTCCAAAGGTCCACCGCCATGATTCGCACCCACGCCAACACACCCGCCCATCGTCGAGAAATCCCGGGCGGAATCAGAGGAACGCTTGTTGCTTTTTGCCTCGTGACGGTAGTTCTGTCGGGGGCACCATCGGCCGCGGCGAGTGCATCGGGTCGGGAGCAGGCGACAAAACACCTCGCCGAAGCCGAATCGGCGATCGCGGAAGCGACGCGGCTAGGTGCCCTCTGGACCACCGCCCGAGAGGCCTATGTGATGGCACAGCGCGCCCATGCCAACGGAGACTTTCCGACAGCGGTGCGGCACGCCAAAACCGCCGCCGAGCAAGCGCGCATGGGCATCGCGCAGCAAGGTTACCCACCCCTACGATACTGAGGTTGCTATGATCCGATCCACCCTCCTACTGTGCTTTACATTGTTCGCTGGGCATGCGTGCGCCGATATATTTGAGTGGGTCGACAAAGATGGGAAAAAGCACTACTCCGATCAATCTCCCCCGCACGACGCCAAACAATCGGTCACCGTGAGAAAGTATCGGAGTACTGCGAATGCCGCCCCCACAGCGGCTGCGCCGGGAATATCCGCCGCGCCCGACAAACAAAAGTCATACACCGAGATGGAAGCCGATTTCAAGAAACGGCGTGTTGAGAAAGAAGAAGCCGAAGCCAAGCAGAGGAAGGAATTGGCGGAAGCCGCCGAGAAACAGAAAAACTGCGAGCGTGCTCGCAATCACGCCAAGAACCTGCAAAACGGAGGACGATTCACCAAAACCGGCCCCGATGGAGAACAGATCTATCTGGAAGACAAAGAGATCGACGCCGCAAAGGACGAAGCCAGCAAACAACTGGAGCAATGGTGCAAGGGCTAACGCGCTTTCACCAACGCTAAGTTTTCCGGGCGGCCCGCCGACGCCTGACCTCCTTCGGATCCGCCGTAAGCGCGCGGTAGATTTCCACCCGATCCTGATCCCGTAGCATGGCGTCGACGCTTACGAGGCGCCCCCAAATACCCACTGGCAAGGCCGCACCCGTGATCTCGGGGTAGCGCTCCAGCAGCCCTGAGCACCTCATTGCATCGCCTACCGTTGCGCCCTCCGGCAACTCCAATGTCACGAGTTGCTGATCCAACGGCAGCGCGTACACCACCTCGATTCGCATAGGCTACTTCTTAGCGTAAATCTTCTCGGCGCGTGCCAGAAACGCATCGACGAAACTATTGGCGATGTAGTTGAACACCGGCCCCACCAGCTTCTCCAGAATGCGGCTGGAGAATTCGTAGTGCAGACGAAACTCAATCTTGCAGGCATCATCGGCCAACGCTACGAAGCGCCAATGCCCATCCAGATGACGAAACGGCCCACTCACCAAACGAATGTCGATCAGCGCAGGCGGGGTGTTGAAATTCTCCGTCTTGAAGGCTTGCTTGATGCCGTGATAGTCGATGCGAATCTCCGCGCGCGTGCTGCTCTCGGAGCGCCGTTCGACGCTGGACCCGCCGCACCACGGCAGGAACTCAGGGTAGTGTTCGACTTGATCCACCAGCGCGTACATCTTCTCAGCCGAGAAATGCACGAGGGCGGATTTGTTTACATCAGCCATACATAGGGCTCCCGCTATCGTTGTCGATACAATGTGGGCTTGCCCATCGAATCCGCGCGCCGTCCTTCTTCATGTCCCTCGCACAAAACAAGAAAGCCTTCCACAACTATTTTATCGAAGACCGCTTCGAAGCCGGTCTTGCGCTGGAAGGTTGGGAAGTGAAATCCATCCGCGCGGGCCAGGTGCAAATCGGCGAAGCTTACGTCGTCTTGAAAAGCGGCGCCGCGTACCTGATCGGCTGCCACATCACCGCGCTGCAAACCGCATCCACTCATGTTCAACCTGACCCCACACGCACCCGAAAACTGCTGTTGCGCGCGGAAGAGTTAGAAAAACTTATCGGCAAGGTAGAGCGCGCCGGGTATGCGCTGGTTCCTTTGGATCTGCACCTCAAGCGCAGCTGGATCAAACTCGAAATCGGACTCGCCAAAGGCAAAAAACAATACGACAAGCGCGAGGCTGAAAAGGAACGAGACTGGCAGCGCGACAAGCAACGCCTGATGCGCGAAAAACAAAAAGCCTAGGCGTAGCGCAAACCCATCACGTCTCGTACGTCGCGCATCGTTTCTCCCGCCAGCTTGCGTGCTCGATCGCAGCCATCGTCGATGATGGCCCGCACCAGCTTGGGGTCATCGATGTAAGTCTGAGCCCGTTGCCGCATCGGCTCCTGTTCGCGCAGGACAGCGTCGATCACCGGTTGCTTGCATTCCAGACAACCGATGCTCGCGCTCTTGCAGCCCTGTTTAACCCAATCCTTGGTCTTGTCGTCAGAGTAAACCAGATGAAACTGCCACACCGGGCACTTCTCCGGATCGCCGGGATCGCTGCGCCGGACGCGCGCGGGGTCCGTCGGCATCGTGCGCACCTTCCGCCTTACGCTGTCGGCATCTTCGCGCATGGTGATGGTGTTGTTGTACGACTTCGACATCTTCTGGCCATCCAGTCCGGGCATCTTGGGAGCCTCGGTCAACAACGCCGCCGGCTCGGAGAGGATCATCTTGCCTCCACCGTCCAGATAGCCGAACAATCGCTCACGATCGGATGCGCCGATATTGTGCGACTCAGCCAGCAATGTGCGGCCCGCTTCCAACGCCTGCGTGTCGCCTTGCTCTTGATACTTGCTTCGAAGTTCTTTGTACTGCTTGGCGCGCTGTCCACCGAGTTTCTTGATGGCCGCTTCAGCCTTCGCCGCATAATCCGGCTCTTTGCCGTAGATGTGGTTGAAGCGCCGTCCGATCTCGCGCGTGAACTCGATGTGCGGCACCTGATCCTCGCCCACTGGTACCTTGGTGGCGCGATAGATCAGAATATCGGCGCTTTGCAGCAGCGGATATCCCAGAAACCCGTAGGTGCTCAAATCCTTGTCGGTGAGCTTCTCTTGCTGATCCTTGTAAGTCGGCACCCGTTCCAGCCAGCCCAGCGGCGTGATCATCGACAGCAGCAGGTGCAGCTCCGCATGCTCCATTACGCGCGATTGCACGAACAGGATGGCTTGCTTGGGATCCACGCCCGAGGCCAGCCAATCGATCACCATGTCCCAGGTGTTGGATTCGATCACTTGTGGCGAATCATAGTGCGTGGTCAGCGCGTGCCAATCGGCGACAAAGAACAGGCACGGGTGCTCATTCTGAAGTTTTATCCAGTTTTTGAGCACACCGTGATAATGCCCCAGATGCAGGCTGCCCGTTGGGCGCATGCCGGACAACACCCGGTCAGGAAACATGAATAACCCTTAGCGAATAACAAAAATGGAAAGTATCAACCTGGTCACGGTCTCCGATACGGCGTTAAGGACGCGCGCGAAGACAGGCGGAATATTCAACGCGGACGGCGCGAAAATCAAGAACATGAGAATGATCACGCCGTAGCGCTCAAGCGCGATGAATCGGCGCGCCATGGCCATGGGAAGTAAGCTGATGGCAATGCGCCCCCCATCCAGTGGTGGGATGGGCAGCAGGTTTAACACCATGAGTATCACATTGAAGGTGAGGCCCATAATCGCCATGCCGAACATAGGCACAGAGTAGATGTTGGGCGGAACAAACTGTGCAAACACCATCACGGCAGCCCACCCCATCGCCATTAGCAGATTCGCTGCCGGGCCAGCCGCAGCCACCCACAGCATATTGCGTTTCGGGTTGCGCAAGTTGTTGAAATTGACTGGCACTGGTTTGGCCCAGCCGAACATCGGAAGACTAGCCCCGAAAAGCTTGCCTACGACGATTATTCCAAGCGGTACTGCAATGGTCCCGATGAGGTCGATATGCCGCAAGGGATTCAGACTGATGCGCCCTTCGCGATCCGCCGTGTTGTCGCCGAAGTACTTGGCGGCGTACCCGTGCGCGGCTTCGTGAAAGGTGATGGCGAAAATAATAGGAATCGCGTACAGCGCGATCATCTGAATGATGGGGCCGATGCTGCTCACGCGCGCGCTCCAAACACAGCCGGATCGCCCTTGCCTTGCCGCACCAGCACGGGCCACTCAGCGGATAGATCCACAACCGTGGTGGGCTGTACGCCGCATGGACCGCTGTCGATAATGCAATCCACCCGGCTCCCCACGCGCTCCTGAATTTCGTCCATATCATGCAAAGGCAAATCATCGCCCGGCAGCATCAAGGTGGTACTCAACAGCGGCTCGTCCAGCGCATCGAGCAGTTCACGGACGACCAGATGGTCCGGCACACGAATACCGATGGTGCGTCGCTTGGGATGCTGCAAGCGTTTGGGCACTTCCTTGCTGGCGCGCAGAATAAAGGTGTAGCTGCCCGGCGTGGCGGCGCGCAGCATGCGATAAATTCTGTTTTCCACTTGAGCGTAACGGGCGATTTCGGAAAGGTCCTTGCATACCAGCGTCAGATGGTGATCTTCGTCGACCCCACGGATGCGCCGCAGCCGCTCCACGGCCTCCTTATCGCCGATGTGACAACCGAGCGCATAGCTCGAATCAGTCGGATAGACGATGATTCCGCCGCCGCGCACGATATGCGCGGCCTGCTGAATGAGCCTGCCTTGCGGATTCTTTGGATGGATAGCAAAGTACTGCGCCATGACGACCGACAATTTCTCCCAAGATACTCGGCAAAGCCATGCGCGAGAATGCATGCATCCGAACCCTACTTTGCGGCGTATCAGGGTGCATACGAGGCAACCTTGGGCCCCCGATGCAAAGGGCGCGATGTTAGCAGAAAGGTTCGCCATGCCCGTGACATCGAAAGGACATCCAAGCCCATGCGCGCACTGATGCAGTTGCCGGCCCTGGCCGCGATCGGGGTCATGACGAGCGTTGCCCTGCCTTCGCAAGCCGCCACGCCATGCGAGTTGCGAAGCCCACCACATCGGTTAGGATTGCTGGAACTGTATACCTCGGAGGGCTGCAGCAGCTGCCCGCCCGCCGACCGCTGGCTAAGCCGGCTGCGCCCCGCCTATTCCGACCAGCAGGTCGTTCCGCTGGCTTTTCACGTGGACTACTGGAATCAACTCGGGTGGCCCGATCGCTACTCTCATCGCCTCTACACGCAGCGTCAACAGCAAGCCTCCGGTCGCAATCGCGCGGAATTCATCTATACGCCCCAGTTCCTGCTGGACGGCAAAGACGTGCGCCCCACCCGCAGCGGCGATGGGCTGACCCCGTACTTGGCGCCGATCAACAAGGAACCCTCGCGTGCCAACATCGTTGCGCAGGCAAGCCTAGGTCCATCGCGGGAAATTGAAGTCCGTGGCACTGCCGCGCTAGCGCACGGCTCCGGTACCGCCGAAACCTATATCGCGCTCTACGAGAACGGCATCATTAGCAAAGTTGCCGCCGGCGAGAACGGCGGGAAGACGCTGCAACACGACTTTGTTGTGCGCGCACTGGTGGGCCCCATTGCCTTCAACCCGCAAGGCGTTGCCACCCTGGAGCACAAGATCACGCTGCCAGCCGATGCCCGGGTCAATGCCTTGGGGGTCGCCATTTTCACGCAAGATCGAGTTAGCGGCACGGTATTGCAGGTTGCCGCCACGGAGCGCTGTTTGGTGCCATAGGTGCGTTCCACGCACCCTACGTTCGATGGCCAGCGTTTAGAATCCAGCCTTCTCCGACTGGTGACGCGACTGGTAACCCTATGTCCGCCGCGAGCTCATCGGACGCGGTTATCCGCGTTCACGATCTGACCAAAACCTTCAACGGCGTGCGCGCCGTCGACGGTATTTCTTTCAGTATCCCAGCGGGATCTACGTGCGCTTTGCTGGGTGGCAACGGCGCCGGCAAGACCACCACTTTGTCCATCTTGCTTGGCTTGTTGTTGCCTACCCGTGGCCAGGTCACGGTGTTGGGCGAGGACATCTTGCGTCATCGCTATCGCGTATTGGCGCGCATGAACTTTACCTCGCCCTATGTGGACCTACCCAAGCGGCTCACCGTGCGCGAAAACTTAAACGTTTATGCACGCTTGTATGGCTGCACGCCCGCCCGTAGCCGAATCGAGGCGCTGGCGCAACAACTCGAGTTGGAAGAGTTCATCGATCGCCCCTATGGCACGCTGTCCGCCGGACAACGCACGCGAGTCGCGCTCGCCAAGTCGCTGCTCAACGAACCGGATTTGTTGATTCTGGATGAGCCCACCGCTTCTCTCGACCCGGACGTGACGGACCGCGTCCGCCACATCTTGATGGACTACCAGCGCCGCACAGGCGCAACCTTACTTTTGGCAAGCCACAACATGGTCGAGGTGGAGCGCATGTGCGATGAGTGCTTGATCATGCGTCAGGGCAAGATCGTCGACCGCGGCCCCCCTTCGGTCCTGATTGCACGCTATGGCCGCGACACCTTGGAACAAGTTTTTCTGGATATCGCGCGCGGCCAGGAAACCCTGGCGCAAACTTCATGAGCACAGTCGTCGCCGGAGGTGCGCTGGGGCGCGTACTGGCCATGGTGCTGCGTCACGCCTACCTCCTGCGCAAATCCTGGCCACGCTTACTCGAATTGGTGTACTGGCCTTCGGTGCAAATGATTCTATGGGGGTTCATCGCAAAGTACATGAGCGCGCACAGCAGCTTTGTGGCGCAAGCGCCGGGACTACTCATCGCGGCGGTGCTGTTGTGGGACATCCTGTTTCGAGGCCAGTTGGGCGTGGCGTTGAGCTTTTTCGAGGAGATGTATGCACGCAACCTGGCGCAACTGTTCGTGACGCCGCTACGACCGCTGGAGTTCGTCGCCGCCATGCTCACCACCAGTCTGATACGCACCCTGGTCGGGGTGGGCGGCGCCGCGTTGCTCGCCATTCCTCTGCACCACTACTCCGTGTTCGATCTGGGCTGGCCGCTGCTGCTATTTTTCGTCAATCTGCTGGTCATGGGCTGGTCCATCGGGCTGATGGTTGCGGGCTTGGTGCTGCGATTTGGCTTAGGCGCGGAGAACTTGGCGTGGGCATTGATCTTTGCCGTAGCGCCGGTAAGCGGCGTGTACTATCCACTGGACGTGTTGCCGGCTTGGTTGCAACCGGTCGCCCGATGCCTGCCCTCCAGCCATGTGTTCGAGGGCATGCGGGCATGGACGCTGACCCATCGCTTTCGCGTGGACTTGGCGCTCGCCGCGTTAGGACTCAACGTCGTTTATATTGCCGTTGGCATTGCGGTATTCCTGCTGGCGTTTCGCGGCGCCAGGCAGCGCGGTTCGTTGCTGCAGATCGGCGAATAGGAATTGGCGTCAGGCTATGGAACAATAGCCGCGCTTGATAACAACGTTGGGGGGAGCATGGCATCGGCACTCAAGAACCCGAAGGATTTTTATTCGGGTCTACTGTTCATGGCATTTGGTCTCGCGGCCGCCATCATTGGAAGGGACTATCCCATGGGCACTGCGGTGCGCATGGGTCCGGGCTATTTTCCGACCATCCTAGGCGCAATACTCATTGTGATGGGCGGCGTGCTGGTATTTCGCGGCCTCGTTACAAAGGGCGAACCCATCGGCGGCGTGGCGGTGAAAGCCATGGTTCTGGTGCTCGGTGCCGTATCGTTCTTTGCCGGCATGGTGGACTGGCTTGGGCTGGTCGTATCGGTCTCGGCCGTGGTGTTAATTAGTTCGCTCGCCAACCAGCCATTCAAACCCTTGGAGTTCGCGGGTCTTCTCGTCGCCATGCTGGCCCTGTCCGTGGGGTTGTTCGGTTACGCGCTTTCGCTTCCTTTCAAACTCTGGCCAGGCTAATCCCATGGATCTGTTAGCAAACCTCAGCATGGGTTTCGGTGTAGCGCTGTCGCCCATCAACTTGCTCTACTGCTTCGCCGGCGTTGCCTTGGGCACACTGGTCGGGGTCCTTCCTGGGATTGGTCCGGTGGCCACCATCGCCATGCTATTGCCGGCGACATTTGCACTGCCTCCGGTGTCTGCCCTCATCATGCTGGCGGGCATCTACTACGGCGCGCAATACGGCGGCTCGACGACGGCCATCCTGGTGAACTTGCCTGGCGAGGCCTCCTCGGTGGTCACCGCATTGGATGGTTACCAAATGGCTCGGCAAGGCCGTGCGGGACCCGCGCTGGCGGTGGCCGCCATCGGCAGCTTCTTTGCCGGCTGCGTCGCCACACTGATACTCGCCATGTTCGCACCTCCGCTCGCCGAAGTCGCCTTCAAGTTCGGTCCGGCGGAGTATTTCTCGCTGATGGTGTTGGGTCTGATGGCGGCGGTGATCCTCGCGCGCGGCTCTCTGCTCAAAGCGATGGCGATGATCATTCTCGGTTTGCTGTTGGGGATCATCGGCGCCGATGTCAACACCGGCATGATGCGCTACACCTTCGACATTCCCAATCTCACTGATGGCATCGGCTTTGTGGTGGTCGCCATGGGTATCTTCGGATTCGGGGAGATCATCGCCAACTTGGAGCGTGGCGTCCAACGCGAAGTGTTCGTCACGCAAATTCGCGGCATGATGCCCTCCAAGGAAGACATTTCGCGATCATGGAAAGCTATCTTGCGCGGAACCGGAGTGGGTTCTGTGCTGGGCATATTGCCCGGAGGCGGCGCGGTGCTGGGTGCCTTTGCGGCTTACACGTTGGAGAAGAAGCTGTCCGATGATCCGTCACGCTTTGGCAAAGGCGCTATCGAAGGCGTGGCCGCACCCGAAGCCGCCAACAACGCCGGGGCACAGACTTCCTTCATTCCGTTGCTCACTTTGGGCATACCTTCCAATGCCGTGATGGCGCTGATGGTCGGCGCCCTCACCATCCATGGCATTACGCCAGGGCCACAGGTGATGACCGAGCGCCCGGAGCTGTTCTGGGGCACCATCGCCAGCATGTGGATCGGCAATTTGGTATTGGTCATCTTGAATTTGCCGCTGATCGGCATGTGGGTAAAGCTGCTCTCCGTGCCTTACCGCTTTTTGTTTCCTTCCATCCTGGTGCTGTGCTGCATTGGGATCTACAGCCTACAGAACAGTGCCTTCGATGTGGGACTCGCCGTGCTGTTCGGGTTTCTGGGGTATATCTTCATCAAGCTCGAGTGCGAACCCGCGCCGCTATTGCTCGGCTTCGTTCTGGGTCCGATGATGGAAGAGAATTTACGCCGGGCCATGTTGATCTCGCGTGGCGATCCGAGTGTTTTCGTTACCCGTCCGCTGAGCGCGAGCTTGCTCGCCGTGGCGGCCCTACTACTGATTCTCGCCGTCACACCGGCTCTGCGCCGTAAACGCGAAGAAGCATTCAAGGAGGCTTAGGCCTGTGAGTTTTTCTTTTGACCTTCCATACCCTTCCCGGCGCAGCCCCGTGCTTGCGCGCAACATCGTCTCGGCGTCACAGCCACTGGCGGCGCAAGCGGGCCTGCGCATGTTGCTCAAGGGCGGTAACGCCGTGGACGCCATCGTCGCCAGTGCTATCACCTTAACCGTGGTGGAACCGACCATGAACGGCATCGGCAGCGACGCCTTCGCCTTGGTATGGAACCAGGACAAGTTGCACGGATTGAATGCTTCGGGTCGCGCTCCGGCCGCATGGTCGCCCGCGCGCTTCGCGGGACTGCAAGCCATTCCCTCTGAAGGATGGGATTCGGTAACGGTACCCGGCGCCGTGTCGGCGTGGGTGGCGCTCTCGCAACGCTTCGGGCGATTGGCGTTTGCCGACTTGTTCGAACCTGCCATCGACTACGCCAACAATGGCTTTCTGGTCACGCCCATCATCGCCGCGCAATGGGCAGGCTCCATCGAGCGTCTGCACAACCAACCCGGCTTCCGCGAAGCCTTCATGCCCAACGGACGCGCACCGCGCACGGGTGAAGTGTTCCGTTTTCCCGATCAGGCGAAGACCTTAGGGCATATCGCCGAAACCAAGGGCGAAAGTTTCTATCGTGGTGATCTCGCCGAGAAAATCGCTCGTCACAGCGCTGCGGAAGGCGGCGTGATGACCACGGCAGATTTGGCGGCACATCAGCCCGATTGGGTCGAACCCATCAAGCTCGCTTACGCCGATCATCACATTCACGAGATCCCTCCCAATGGTCAGGGCATCGCGGCCTTGATGGCACTGGGTATCGTGCGTGAGTGGAACCTGGCCCAGCATGCGGTGGATTCGGTGGATAGCTTCCATCTGCAGATCGAAGCCATGAAACTCGCATTCGTCGATACCTATCGTTACGTATCCGACCCGCGCGCGATGACGGTAGGCCCCGACGATCTGCTCAACGCAGACTATCTCAAACAACGCGCACGACTTATCGACCCCAAACGCGCTGGCGATTTCGGCCCTGGCTCCCCGAAAACCTCCGACACCGTGTACCTTAGCGCTGCGGACGCGGAGGGCAACATGGTGTCCTACATTCAATCCAACTACGCCGGCTTCGGCTCAGGCGTGGTGGTGCCCGGCACGGGTATCAGTCTGCAGGATCGCGGTATGGGATTCAGCTTGCAACCCGGCCATCCCAACGTAGTGGCCGGCGGCAAGCGACCCTTCCACACCATCATCCCCTGCTTCATGACGCGTGACGGCAAACCAGTGATGGGCTATGGCGTCATGGGCGCGGACATGCAACCGCAAGGTCATCTGCAAATGACCCTGCGCACCCTCGACTACAAGCAAAATCCGCAAGCCACAGCCGACGGCCCGCGTTGGAAAGTGGCAAAGACCGGAGAGATATTGCTCGAAGCGAGCGTGCCATCGAGCGTGGCGCAGGGACTGCGCACCCGTGGACATCGCGTGGTCGTTACAGAACCCGGCAGCATGGAATACGGTAGTGCCCAACTCATCCGCAAAGTAGATGGCGGCTACGTCGCGGGCTCTGAACCCAGGCGCGACGGACAGGCGGTTGGGTTCTAGCGGCCGGCGCGCAAGACACCGTGGCGTGTTTCAGATCCGGCGAACCCTCAATCACGTCTTTCCTGAAATCGCCTGTTCTCTACCGTTCCTTTAAACTGATCTAAAGGTCACTTAAAAATGGTGGATTTTGCTCACGCAAAGCCATAACCTTAAGGTTAGTACCCGACCCAGAGCTGCCGATGACGGCCGTCGGCTATAGAGGAAGCAAGATTGGACGCCAGGAAGTGTCCCGATTTGATCATGGCAACGTTGGACTGGTCGCAATGCTCAGCCGTGGAAAGCATTCCAGGCAAAGTGACTGGTGCATGGGTCTTTCGTGGCACGCGTATGCCGGTGAGCACCGTGTTCTAAAACCTCGAAGACGGTTTGACCCTTGAAGAAGTGATGGAGCAGTTTGATGTAACACGGGAACAAGTCAAGGCGGTGCTTCAATTCGCCGCTCGCAGCTTGGACAATTCGGTTGTCGCACGCAGCCCGTTGCGTGCCGATGCGGATCCTGTTTGACCACGGCACACCTCGGGGCATTGCCCGATCCCTCCCACGACCCTCGGTCAAAGAGGCCCGAGCACAGGGTTGGGACACGTTAACCAACGGTGAGCTTCTGAATGCGGCCGAGGAAGCGGGGTCGATTTGCTCCTGATCACCGATCAAAATCTACGTTACCAGCAGAATCTCGCGGGCCATAGAATTGCCATTGTCGTATTGGGTAAAGCAAGGCGGCGCCTCATCCAGCCAGTGATGCCCAAAGCGGTTGCCACCGTCGAGATGGCCGCGCCCGGAAGTTTCGCACTGGTCGAAATACCGGATCTTGAATAAATCCATCCTTCAAATCCGTACATCAGAGAGGCAGCTCTTCAGCCCTGGTGCTCAACCTGCGGGAGACTGGGTTGACCCATCAGAGCCGATCCGGCTCGACCGGCCGTCCACGACCCCGCACTGTCGCGCACCACTGTCCGTTGTCGTGCACTCCAGTCGATCGATTGGAGCACGATATCCTAGTCATTGTGCGTGCGCTTCCTGACTTCGTGTTGCAGTCACGCCAACAACCTTCGACCATGCTTAACTTTGGCAATGACGCGACGGTTGGACTATCTATAGGCGGCTCATGGCCCACTGGGATGACTCCCCCGCTTCGGCTTGAGTCCTGCCGGCACGCGTGGTAGGGTCTGTGACTATCCGCCTTCGTTACGGGATGCGGGCCCCTTATCGCGACCGCCCGTAACCGCATTCGCATGTGCTCAAGCCCCGGGTCCAATACAATGCACTAACAGCAAGCCTAGATGTTCCCACAAGAGACCGCCCGCGCCAGGGTCACAACGATTCATGAACCAGGGAGAAGCCCCACGTGTCGACATCCATCACGCCGCAGTTCGAGGAGGCCACGTACAAGAAGGCCGCCTCACGTCTGATTCCCTTTTTGTTCCTGTGCTACATCGTCGCATTCCTGGATCGCGTCAACGTGGGATTCGCCAAGTTACAGATGGCGAGCGACCTGCAGTTCACCGATGCGATCTACGGGTTCGGCGCGGGCATCTTCTTCATCGGCTACTTCATCTTCGAAGTGCCGAGCAACGTGATCCTGGAGCGCGTCGGGGCGCGCGTGTGGATCGCCCGCATCATGATTACATGGGGCCTCATTTCCTCGGCCTTCATGTTCACCGGCGATATCCACTGGGGGGCGATCGCAACGTACTTCCATTGTACGGACGCCCAGTTCAGTTTCTACTTCCTGCGCTTCTGGCTCGGCGTGGCGGAGGCGGGTTTCTTCCCGGGCGTCATCCTCTATCTCACGTACTGGTTTCCTGGCGCGCGGCGCGCCAGGATGGTTGCCTTGTTCATGACCGCCATCGGAATGGCTCAGCTGATTGGTTCGCCGGTCTCCGGTGCAATCATGCAGTTCATGGACGGGGTGCACGGCTGGCGTGGCTGGCAGTGGTTGTTCCTTCTGGAGGGGATCCCCTCAGTCATCATCGGTGCCTTGGTGCTCGCGATCCTGCCCAACGGGCCAAAAACCGCCAAGTGGCTTGCGGCGGAAGAGCGTGACCTTCTTGTGCAGCGGGTCGAGCAGGATAACTCCAGCAAGGGAGACCTGGGCGGAAAGCACAGCCTCTCTGGCGCATTCAGGGATGGTCGCGTGTGGGCGTTGGCGGCGGTGTACTTCGCGCTGGCCACGTGCTTCTACGCAGTAGGATTCTGGATGCCGACCATCATCCAGGAACTGGGCATCGACAAGAAGGATCTTCTCAAGGTCGGCTTGATCAGCATGATTCCCTGGGGCGCAAGCATCGTGTCGATGATCTATTGGGGCAGCCACTCGGATCGCACCGGCGAACGCCGATGGCATTGCGCGGGCGGCATGCTAGTCACGATGATCGGTCTCTTGGTGCTCGCGGTTGCGCACAAGTCGCCTGTGGTGTCGATTGTCGCGCTTACGCTCATTACCGTGGGATGGGCGGGCTGCGTGGTGACGTTCTGGTCGCTACCTACTGCTTTTCTATCCGGAACCGCTGCCGCTGCTGGCATCGCCTGGATCAATTCAGTAGGCAATCTCGGCGGCTACTTCGGCCCGGATCTGATCGGCAGCCTTCGGACCGCGGCGGGCGGCGCGACCGGGGCGGCGTTCTTCGCATTGGCGGCGCTGGCGCTGGTTGGTGCGCTCATCATCATCCTTTTGCCCAAGACGCAGCATACGCAAGCCGTGGCGCTAACACCCAATTAGCATCAAACGCAACCCCGCCATCTGATAGGTATGGTACGTATGCGAAGGCCGTCCCGGCTTCTTCGG
>JANNFC010000700.1:0-3216 GCA_031379405.1 Betaproteobacteria bacterium
CTTGTCGTTGTCGTTCAGGTGGCGTATCAGGTGGATGAGCATCAAGGTGCGCTTGCCTTCGAGCAAATCTCCAGCGATCTCCTTGCCGTACTTGTCACGCTCGCCCGTGAGGTTGAGCAAATCATCCTGGATCTGGAACGCTATCCCCAAGTAAAAGCCAAATCGGTTGAATCGGTCCAGTTCCGAATGGCCGGGCCGAGCGATGAGCGCGCCGATGCGAAACGGATGGATGAAGCTATACCAGCAAGTCTTCTTGAGCGCCATGCGCAGGTAGTCGTCTTCCGTGACGTCGTCGCGATTGTCCCGAATCCAGCCCAACTCCATGGCCTGACCTTCGAGAGACTCGACCAGCATGTGGTCGAATTCTTCGAAAATGCGCCAGCTCAGTTCCTCGCCCAGTATCGGCGCGTTGCGCCTCAGCATACGCAGGCTGAGCGCGTTCATCATATCCCCGGCGTTGATCGCCAGGGGCACACCGTGCTCTTTGTGCAGGGTCGGCAGGCCGCGACGGTATTCACTTTCGTCCTCGATATCGTCGTGCACGAGAAAAGCGTTGTGCAGCATCTCCAGCGCGCTGGCCGAGTTGGAGGCGCGCGCGCCCTCACCGCCGTAGGCGCGACAGGTCGCCACGCACAATGCGGGACGAATGCTTTTGCCTGCGCGCGATAGGTGCTCGGACAACGGGTCGTACAGGTAGCGACGGGGCTCGCGCTTTGGAACCGCGGCGAGCAGACCGCCCATCGTTGTCTCGCGGTGGACCGACAACTCCTCTAGCAGCGCGCTTTGCCAATTACTATCGGTTTGGGTCATGGACAGGATGGTTTGCGCGGGGTGATACAAACAATGCCTTACTGCGGAAGGATCCGTACCCTGCCCTGAGTACGAGACGTGGCACCGGTCAGGGACGAAGCCGAATCGAGGGGCGTTGGGGGCAGGCCCGATGCGCGCCCCTCGGCAAGGCGCAACGCAAACACCTGCACAAGGCGTTCGATTAGCGCCATGCCATCGCGCCGCAGTTCCGACACCACCTGATTCTCAGAATCGCGTTCGATGATCGCCGATGCTTCCTTCTGCAAAGCGCGCAGGTCGACGCCTTGCCCGGAAAAGATCTGGTTACGCTCGGACCCGCGCTCCAGCGCCAGAATGGTGCGGTCGACCAGCTTAATCAGCGACAGGCCGACGTCGACCAGGGTATCGTCCCAGGGTAATCCCTGCTGGTATCGAATCCGATCCAACTCGCGCCATGGCACGAAGATTTCCAGTTCGTGCAATGCCCACACCGGGCAGCGTGGGCGATCTGATCCGCTCGCATCTAGAATTCCGTTGACCGCGCGGCGCGCGGCCTCGTTGGCGGCCTCCATGGTGGCGAGATCGGTAAACGTTCGCACGTAGTCGGACGCCAGGAACATGTTCGCAATGCGGGTGACGGCCTCGGGACGCAACTTCCAAGTATCCACGAGATTGACCAGCAAGGGTTCTTCATTCGTATCGGAGTCGCCCTCGCGTAGTAATACTCCGGGATCGAGGAACCAGTCATGCAGCTGATCGTCGTGCAGCACGATTTGATCGCCATAGTTCAGGCTGCGCTTGAGCTGGTCCCACACCTCCGCCTTGAGTTCCTCGGGCGTGCATTCCTTGGCGGTCTTGCCGTTCAGTCCCTTGTGCTCCCACTCGGAAATATCCACGGAAATGATGCCGCGTACATTGCCGTCGCCATACTGGGATAGATCCACACCGCCCCAGAACTGCGCCTGCGAGATAGAGGTCAAGGCCCAGGGCGAGTCGACGTAGATGGAGTGGCCGTGGGCGATCTTGACGTCCTCTTTCAGGTAGATCTGGATACCGTTCATCCATTCAGTGATGTCATCCAACCGGTAGAGCGACGCCAGCGCCGGTTCAGTCTGCAGCATCGGTGGGGTCAACAGATCGACGATGTCCTCGACGGGGACGGCAAAAACGAAGTAGTCGCCCTCGACCTTACGCGATGCGCCGTGGTTTTCCACCTGGATGTCGCGGATACGACCGTTCTCCAAAGTCACCGACTTCACCTTGCTGCCCAGGTGGTAACGCACACCCTTGCTCTGCAGATAGTCGAGCCAGGGGCCGATCCAAACTTCGTTGGTGGGGCCGTTGAGCACGCGATCTGTGCTGGGTCCGGGCGTGACCATGTCGAATAGCAGCTGCACGAAAATATCGCCGATGGTCTTGGTACTGGCTTCGTTGGCCTTCGCCGCCACCAATGACCGTGTGATGCCATGGCCGAGTAATTTCTGATAGGCCAGCGAGCGCGACTCGGCGCCAATGAACTCCCACCAGCCGATCTTCTCGTACTCGTTCATGCGGCGCTCACCACAGGAAGTCACTACCTGCCATACACGCGAGGTGAAGAATGCCAGTTCGTCGTGGGAAATGCCCAGATCGCCGCCAAGAAATCGCCCCAGATCGTCGAGTATCACTCGCACATCATTGATGGTGCGAACGAAGCGCGCCGGCACTTCGATGGGATGCCGGCCGAAGCGGCACAGCTGGATGCGCGTCGTATCCACCAGATTGTCCGCCACTGTGGCGCCGTGCCCATTTGGGATGCGCCGCATGATGTCCACCACGTGCTTGTAGAAGCGCGGGAAGAAACGGAAGCCATGCTCGCCAGGTAGATCTTTGCGCCCGTCCTTACCGCTGCCGGGTACCGGAATGCTGCGCGCCTTGCCGCCCGGGATAGCTTGGGCCTCGTAGACCTCGACGTCGAAGCCGCGCTCGATTAGTTCGTGGGCGGCACTTAGGCCGCCGATGCCGCCGCCCAAGATGATGACTTTATTCGCCACGCTCGGTATCTACGTGCTGCTCGCGCGAGTCTCAGCCCCCTTTTCCTTGTTCTTAGTTCTCCAGCACGATTGGAACCACGGCGTTCGTATCCTTAATTCTCAGAACGAATCGCTCGTGAACGCGGAACAGATATTTTGCATCAGTGCCCACCTGCAAAAACTGGACTTTAGGAGGGGTTGCCACTACCAAATCGATAGATTCGCCAGAGGCCGACGCGACAACGCCATAGTCCTCGAGCATACTTCCCGACCTCAAAATGGCGCCACCCAACATTGGTGTGATGCGATCAGCAGGCAACACCAAGGACCCTTCACTTGGTCGGTGCGCTTCACGAAACAAACGTCCGCCCATAACGCACGCATAGGGTCCAGGGTATCCCCTACTTTCAAGTGT
>JANNFC010000004.1:0-8291 GCA_031379405.1 Betaproteobacteria bacterium
GGTCAATCATTGCCTGGCACAACTGGCCTACTTCAAGGTACCGGGCTGGGTGGCCTTCGTGGATCGCCTTCCGCTCACGGCATCACAAAAAGTTCAACGCGCCGAATTGAAGAAGCTCGCCGCGCAGCTGCCCGGCCAGCCCGGCGTGTACGATATGCGTGCCATGAAGAAGCGCCAGAACGCAACATGACTCGCCGAGGCTATGAAGGCGTCGCCGTAGCGGTTCCGGTGACGGTCCCCTATGTGCGCTACTCCACTCGCAGCGCGCATTGGTTTATCGGCCGGGCATTCGCCGAGTTGCTCACCGCGTCCGGTCTGACTAAGACGGACGTCGATGGACTATCGATCTCCAGCTTTTCGCTCACACCGGATACCGCCGTGGGCGTGACGCAATATCTTGGGGTGTCACCGCGCTGGCTCGATCACCTCCCAATGGGAGGGGCCTCGGGCGTGGTAGCGCTGCGACGGGCGGCGAGAGCGGTGCAGGCGGGCGACGCGCAAATCGTGGCCTGTATCGGTGCCGATACCAATCAAGTCGATTCTTTCCGTTTAATGTTGGGAAGCTTCAGCCAATTCGCGCGCGATGCCACCTATCCTTATGGCTCCGGCGGACCGAATGCAATGTTCGCCTTCATCACGTCGCACTACATGCGAATCTACGGTGCAGCGCGCGAGGACTTCGGAAAACTAGCCGTGGCGCAACGGGCGAATGCGCTCAACTATCCCGGCGCCTTGTTCAAGAAGCCGCTTGGCTTGGATGAGTACATGAGGGCACGCGAAATCGCCGACCCGCTGCATTTGTTCGACTGCGTCATGCCATGCGCTGGCGCCGATGCGTTCTTGGTGATGAGCGAAGCGCGCGCGCGCGACCTCGGGCTCGAACACGTTCGGGTGTTGGGCGCCATAGAGCGCCACAATGCTTTTTCCGAAGACCCGATTTTCTTTCGCGGCGGATGGATTCTCGATCGTGCTGACCTCTATACCCAAGCGGGTGTGCAACCGACGGACATCGATTTCGTGCAGACTTACGACGACTACCCAGTCATCGTCATGATGCAGTTCGAGGATCTCGGATTTTGCGAGAAGGGAGAGGGACCGCAGTTCGTGCGCAGCCACACTTTCACACACGATGGGAGTTTTCCCAACAACACCTCCGGGGGGCAGCTATCCGTCGGTCAGGCCGGCGCGGCGGGCGGTTACCTCGGTCTGGTGGAAGCCGTCCGGCAATTGACCGGTCAAGCGGGCAAGCGCGCGGTACAAGATGCGAAGATAGGGTTGGTGAGCGGCTTCGGCATGGTGACCTATGATCGCTGCTTGTGCACCGGCGCAGTAATTTTGGCTAAGCCTTAGTGAATAGGATTAAGCAGATACACGTAGGGCGGAAAAGCTGCGCAAGCACCGCCTTATGCGCCCTACGAGCTGGGTAACGCCGTTTCTGGAGTAACAAGATAATGTCAATGCCCCTCATGCGTCCCAAGCGCAAGAACCCGATCCTGCGTACAAGACTCCCCACGTTACCCCCATGGTCGCGCTCGCGCGTTGCGCAAGGCTTAACCGCAGCCGCCGCGCTGGGACGTTTCGAACTTCAGGTATGCGGCGATTGTGGCGCCGTGCAGTATCCTCCCCAGGAAGTTTGCCGATTCTGCCTCTCGGTGAATCTGAAATGGAAGCAGCAGACCGGTGTCGGCGAGTTGTTGTCGGAAACCAAACTGCATCACAGCAACGATTTGTTCTTTCGCGAGCGACTGCCGTGGCGCCTGGGTCTGGTGAAACTCGACGCCGGCCCTACACTCATGGTTCATCTGCATGCTGACGTATCGATCGCGTCCGCGCGTGTACGAGTAAGCGCGCGCTTGGATCGAGCCGGGCAGGCGGTCCTCATTGCTTTTCCACCGAGGGAGACCCTTCACATGGCGGACGACGCGCAGTTGCGGGAAATGACGTGCGATCCTCGCTATCGCAAGGTATTGGTGACGGACGGCAAGACCGCCGTGGGGCAAGCCATGATCAAGGCACTGGTGGACGCCGGCGCCGATATCGTGTGGGCGGGATTCGCCGAACCGTGGAAACAACTGCCAGGTTACGATGCCATCGTGAAACTATCCCAAGTCACACCCGTACCACTGGATCTCACCAACGAGCGCTCCGTTTCCGAGCTGGCGGGAGAGTTGGGCGGCAAAGTCGACATTCTGATCAACAACGCCGAAGTGCATCGCACCTATGGCATCTCCGCCAGGCGCGGCACCGATGTGGCACGGGCGGAGATGGACGTGAACTATTTCGGATTACTGCGCCTGGCTCAGGAATTCGGACCGGCGCTGCGTGCGCGTGGGGCGGATGGGAAGTCCAGCGCATGCGCCTGGGTCAATCTCCTATCCATCTACGCGCTGGCAAATTTTCCGGCGCATGGAACTTTCTCGGCGTCCAAGGCGGCGGCGTACTCACTCACGCAAAATTTGCGAGCAGAGATGCGATCTGGCGGCATTCGGGTCATCAATATTTTTCCCGGTCCGATTGACGACGAATGGAATCAACTCCTGCCGCCACCTAAGGTCTCTGCACAATCCCTGGCCAGCGCGATGGTAAGAGCCTTGCGCGACGGTATCGAAGATGTGTTTCCCGGCGATGTCGCGCAAGAATGGTTGGAACGCTGGCGTGAGAATCCAAAGGTCCTCGAACGAGAATTGGCGGGGCAACCATGAGCAGTATGCTGCAGGCGTTGGCGGAGGAATTGATGAGTGGCCGCATCAAAGTGGTGGACCTCACCCAAACCCTGACGCCCGAGTTTCCCCAGATCACACTGCCTCCCGAGTTCGGTCAGTGTTGGCCCTTTCGCATCGAAGAAGTCTCCCGCTACGACGAGCGCGGTCCGGGATGGTACTGGAACAACTTCTCCTGCGGCGAACACACGGGCACTCATTTCGATGCGCCCATCCATTGGATCTCGGGCCGCGACCTGCCCAACAATTCCGTGGATACCATTCCCGCGCAGAACTTTGTCGCGCCAGCCTGTGTGATCGATTGCTCGCGCGAAGCAAGCGCCGATCCCGATTTCTTGCTTACTGTGGCATTCGTGCAGGACTGGGAATCGCGGCACGGTCGCATTGCACCGAAAGCGTGGGTGTTGATGCGCACCGATTGGTCCAAGCGCACCGATCCCGTTGCCTATCAGAACTTCGATGCGACCGGCCAACACACGCCCGGGCCGGATGCGGACGTGGTGAAGTTTCTGATTGACGAACGCGACGTGTTGGGATTCGGCTCCGAGGCTATCGGTACCGATGCGGGGCAGGGCTACCACCTGCGACCACCCTACCCCTGTCACTACTACATGCATGGCGCCGGGCGCTATGGGCTGCAATGCCTAACCAACCTCGATCGGCTGCCGCCGACGGGTGCGCTACTCATCTGTCCACCGCTCAAGATACAGAAGGGAAGTGGCAGTCCGTTGCGTGTGTTGGCGTTGGTGACAAGTGATGCGCTAGAGCTTGCGGCGCGAGCGCGGTGTTGGCCTTCAAGTTAAACGCTGCCGCGCGCTGTCCGAGTTGCGGTAAGCGCGCCCTCGACGGCTTTCGCAGCGGATGGAATCCCGCGCGCCGTCCTTATTGCGACATCCCCGCCTTAAACCCCGCCTTAAACCATTGACAACTAAATTATCCCGGACTAAGGTGGCGGCCGTCTTCAAGACAGGAATCTGAATGCGGATCGTGTGTATCGGAGGTGGCCCGGCCGGCCTCTACTTTGCCCTCCTGATGAAAAATCGCGATCCCGCTCATGAAGTCACTGTCATCGAACGCAATCGCCCCGACGACACCTTTGGCTGGGGCGTGGTGTTCTCCGATCAGACCTTGGGTAATCTGGTGCAGGCCGATGAGACCAGTGCGCGCACCATCCTGAGCAGCTTCAATCACTGGGACGATATCGACGTCCACTTCAAGGGCCGGGTAATTACTTCAGGCGGTCACGGTTTTTGCGGCATCGGCCGCAGGCGCCTGCTCAACATCCTGCAGAATCGTTGCCGGGAACTGGGCGTGCGGTTGGCGTTCGAATGTGATGTCAGCGACGATCAGAAAATCGCCGAGGAATATCAGGCCGATCTGGTGGTGGCCTGCGACGGGATCAACAGCCGCATTCGAGCGCGCTATGCCGAAACTTATATGCCGGACGTGGACACGCGCAAATGCCGCTTTGTCTGGCTGGGCACGAAGCAGAAATTCGACGCTTTCACCTTCGCTTTCGAAGAAACGGAACACGGTTGGTTTCAGGCGCACGCCTATCAGTACGACGATGACACGTCCACTTTCATCGTCGAAACCCCCGAAGAAGTTTGGCTCAAGGCTGGGATCGACAGCTTGTCGCAAGAAGATGGCATCGCGTTTTGCGAGCAGCTGTTCGGCCAGTACTTGGAGGGTCATTCGTTGATGAGCAATGCCGCCCATCTGCGCGGCTCCGCCATCTGGATCAAGTTTCCGCGTGTAGTGTGCCACTCCTGGGTGCACATCAATCTAGTTCAAGGACGCTACGTACCGGTGGTGTTGATGGGCGATGCCGCGCATACGGCGCACTTCTCCATCGGCTCGGGCACCAAGCTGGCGCTGGAAGACGCCATCGAATTGGCGCGCAGCATGCCCGCAACAGGCAAGGTCGATATTCTCGCTGTGTTGGAGCGCTATGGCCGCGCACGCACGCTGGAAGTATTAAAGATCCAAAGCGCCGCGCGCAATAGCACCGAGTGGTTCGAGAACGTGAAGCGCTACACCGCTATGCAAGCAGAACAGTTCGCCTATTCACTGCTCACGCGCTCGCAGCGCATTTCTCACGAAAACTTGCGCTTGCGCGACAAAAACTATGTGGAGCGCTTCGAGGCGTGGACCGCCGAGCGCATGGGGGCGCCGTCCCGCGGACGCCGCCCGCCGCCTCCGATGCTGGTGCCGTACCATTTACGCGGCGTCACGCTCAAGAATCGAATCGTCGTCTCTCCCATGGCGCAGTACTCCTGCAAGCATGGTGTGCCTGGCGATTTTCATCTGGTGCATCTGGGTGCGCGCGCGTTGGGCGGTGCGGGGATGGTGTTCGCGGAAATGACTTGTCCTTCACCTGAGGGTAGGATCACGCTCGGATGTCCCGGCTTGTGGAACGATACGCAGCGCAATGCGTGGAAGCGCATCGTCGATTTCGTGCATGCCGATACGGATGCCGCCATCGCCATGCAGATCGGCCATTCCGGACCGAAGGGTTCGACGCAGCTGGGTTGGGAGCAAATGGATGAGCCTTTGCCTGAGGGCAATTGGCCGGTGCTGGGGCCTTCTCCGGTGCCCTATGGTCCGCAGAATCAAATCCCGCACAGCATGACGAAGCAGGACATGGCTCAAGTAAAAGATGAGTTCGTCACCGCCACACTGCGCGCGGCGTATGCGGGCTTCGATTGGCTAGAGTTGCATTGCGCCCACGGCTACCTTTTGTCCGCGTTCATTTGTCCGCTGAGCAATCTGCGTGAAGACGAATATGGCGGCAGCCTCGCCGATCGCTGCCGCTACCCGCTGGAAGTATTCCAGGCCATGCGTGCCGTCTGGCCTGATGAGCGGCCCATGTCGGTACGTATCTCCGCGCATGATTGGACACCGGGAGGCAACACGCCGGACGACGCGGTGCAGATCGCTCGGTTGTTCAAGGCAGCCGGCTGCGACATGATGGATGTTTCATCGGGTCAGACCACGCGCATCGCCAAGCCGCTCTATGGTCGCATGTATCAAACGCCTTTCGCCGATCGCATTCGCAATGAAGTCGGCATCGCCACCCTCGCGGTGGGTGCCATCTTCGAGGCGGACCACGTCAACGGCATCATCGCCGCCGGTCGCGCCGATTTGTGCGCCGTGGCACGACCGCATCTGGCCAATCCGGCGTGGACCTTGAACGAAGTGGCGCGCCTGGGTTACGAGGATGTGTCGTGGCCCAAGCAGTATCTAGCCGGCAAGCAGCAACTCGAGCGCAACTTGGAACGCCAGCGTCAAATCGCTGCCGCCAGCATCGGATTGACACCGCAGGAAATCGCCACGAAGTTGTTGGAGGTGTGAGAGTGCATAACGCGGTACATGGGGGATTCGTCGGTGAATTTGGCGTCACTTTCAGGTAAACACGCTCTGGTCACCGGCGGCAGCCGCGGCATCGGTTACGCCGTTGCCCACGCGCTGCTCGCTCACGGTGCGCGCGTCACGATCGCCGGACGTGATCAATTCATGCTGGATGGCGCGGCAAACAGCCTGGGCGCGGAGGCGTGTGCGGTGCCCATGGATGTGGCGCAGCCCCAATCGGTAAAGGACGGTTTCGCGCTGGCGAAGCAGCGGCGTGGTGCGATCGATATCCTGATCAACAACGCCGGTCAGGTGAGCAGCCAGCCTTTCGGCAAAACCGATGAGGAAACCTGGCAGCGCACCTTGGATGTGAATCTCTCGGGTGTATTTCACTGCACACAGAGGGTGTTGCCTGACATGCTCACCAGCGGTTGGGGAAGGGTGATAAACATTGCGAGCAGCGCAGGTCTGGTGGGATACGCCTACGTCGCCGCCTATTGCGCGTCGAAACACGGTGTGATTGGATTAACGCGCGCGCTGGCGAAGGAACTCGCCACTCAACCCATTACGGTAAACGCCGTTTGTCCGGGCTATACGGATACCGACATGGTGCGGCAGGCCGTGTCCACCATTCAGCGCAAGACCGGGCGCAGCGAACAGGAAGCCCGCGACGCGATCACCGCCAATAATCCGCAAGGCCGCTTGGTACAACCGGAAGAAGTGGCGAACGCCGTGATGTGGTTATGTTTGCCGGGTTCGGAGTCGGTGACCGGGCAATCCATCTCTATATCCGGCGGCGAAGTGATGTAGATGCACGTAGATGGATCTTCGAACTATCACGACAAGGAGCCTGAAATGAATCGAATGTTGCTGGCGGCGGTCATGCTGGGAATGACGTTGGCCGCATGGCAAGCCGGCGCGGACGTCACCTTGACCGCGTCCACCTGGGTGCCGCCCACGCATACACTGTCCGTACGATTAGGGATGTGGTGCGACGAAGTGGCCAAGGCGACGGCCGCGCGGGTCAAATGCAGCATGCTGCCCAAGCCTGTCTCGGCACCCCCGGCGACCTTCGATTCGATTCGCGACGGGCTCGCCGACATTTCCTTCGGCGTGCCCGGATACACGCCCGGACGCTTTGTGTTCCCCCAGATTGCCGAATTACCGTTCTCGGGGGACTCGGCCGAATCCATGTCGGTGGCGTATCAACGCATTCACGATCGCCACTTCGCCAAGTTCAATGAGCACAAGGGGCTCAAAGTCATCGCGGTTTTCACGCATGGTGCGGGCAATGTCTACAACATCAAGCATCCCATCAATACCATTGCGGACTTGCAGGGACTCAAGTTCCGAGTCGGCGGCGGCATCGTCAACGAAATCGGCAAGGCGCTGGGGGCGAACGTGACGGTGAAGCCGGCGACGGAATCCTACGAGTTGCTCTCCACCGGTGTCATGGACGGTGTGTTCTTCCCGGCGGAAACCATCGCGTCCCTGAGGCTGGACAAAGTCGTCAAGTACGCCACCCTCTTCCCGGGCGGTCTGTACAACACCAGCTTCGCTTTGGTGATGAATGGGGACACCTGGAAGCGTATTCCCAAAGCTGACCAAGATATTGTGGCGAAGCTCTCGGGCGAACACGCGGCACGACTGTTCGGGCGCGGTTGGGACGAAGCCGACAAGCGCGGCAAGGATGCGATGCTGGTCGCCAAGGTGCAAGCGGTCACGGCCAGCAAGGAAATGGTGGCGGCGGTGAAGGCCAAGACGTCCTTGGTGGATGACAAGTGGTTCACGGACGCGAAGGCCAAGGGATTGGCGAATCCGGCGCAGGTACTTGAGGAGTTGCGAGCCGAGGTCGCCAAGGCGCATTAGCCGCAGATCTCACGAGGCCGCCATGCAAAGAATAGAGCCGATCCTCGGTGTGGGCAGCGCTGTGGCGTTGTTCATCATGATGGCACTGACTTTCTGCGATGTCATTGCGCGCAAGTTGATCGGCAATTCCATCATCGGTGCCACCGAACTTACCGAGCTGTTGATGCTGCTCACCATCTTTCTCGGATTGCCGCTAACTTCGTTGCGCGGCGAGCACGTCGTGTTCGATTTGATTGATGCCTGGCTGCCATCTTGGGGACGACGACTGCAGCATCGCGTCGCGCATCTGGTATGCATCGCCGCGTTGTTGGGTGCCTCGTGGCTCGTCGAGATCAGGGCGATGCGCACGGT
>JANNFC010000032.1:0-2397 GCA_031379405.1 Betaproteobacteria bacterium
GGGGAGTAAGCGGATAACACATCAGCATACTTCGAGGAAAGCCACTCGACACTAAACTGATCAGGGGCGGCAAGTGAAAGGAGTGGTCCGGTAAACGCAACGGGAACAATAGGTTCCAGCCACATCCGAAACGTTTGTTCCGGCACTTCACGCTTGGCACACGAGAGGAGTCTTGACCAAGCAGCGTCAGCAGTAAGGCTCATGTATGTTCTGTGGAAAACTTGTGGGGGCGCGAACCTATGCGCGCCCTGTGGGAAAGTCAACCAGGAATTACTTGTTGTCTGCTAACACATTGACGTGATTGAAGTAACGCCATATCTTCGTGGGCTCGATCCCAACGTTTTCACGAGTATTTTGGAGTTCATATGGGCAAGCCAACCTACCGCCCTCGTAACAAGCGTCGCATTCGAACGCACGGTTTCCGTGCGCGCATGGCTACACGCTGGGGGCGAGATGTCTTAAGTCGGCGTCGAAAGAAGGGCCGAAAGCGCCTTACCGTTCAGCTGCCGTCGAAGTACGCCGCCGCGTAAGGGATATCGGTTTCCACGCGACTATCGACTGACGCAGCGGAAGGATATTGAGCGCGTCTTTCGAGAGGGGAAGGCACGTCGAACTGGATCGCTTGCAATTCGACTGTGTGCTTCCCCTTTGTCGCACCTGCGAGTGGGGATTGTTGTGCCGCGCCATTCCCATACCGCAATAGCACGAAACCAACTCAAGCGAAGACTTCGCGATCTAGTCAGAATATATCTCCTAGACGCGGACGTGAAGCTAGATGTGATTGTGTTGGCAAACAGAGACGCGTACCTCAAGACATTTGAGGAACTGCGTAGCGAAATTGGTCGGGTTGCTACGATTGTAGAGGGGGATAAGACCCTGTGATTAGGCATATGGCAGTACTTGTGATTCGAGCCTACCAGCTCTTTCTCTCGCCGCTATTGCCATCCGCGTGCCGGTACTACCCGTCATGTTCTTCGTATGCAATTGAAGCGGTGGAACGTCATGGTGTAGTTCGAGGAGTTTCCCTAGCAGCGCGTCGCATCGCGCGATGCCACCCATTTCGTCCGGGTGGTTACGACCCGGTTCCCTGACATCTGATCCATTCATGGAGAAGCGTACTGTCCTAGCTCTAGCGCTCGTGGCGCTGGTGATCATACTGACGCCCAAGCTATTCCCTGGCAATCGGGCTCTTTTACCTGTGGTTACAGCAGACTCGAGCACTACGCAATTGCCAACAGGCTTAGTGAAAGACACGCCTTCGATCGCACCAGCAACGGCTGTAACAAAAGCGCTTGAGAAGCCATTGACGACGGCAATATCGACAGAAGAGAAGCTCGTTCTTGGAGACTCTGTTGCCAGGTTTGGATTTAGCAACATTGGCGCAGTCTTGGAACAGGTATCTCTGGCAGGGTTCCGTGATCTGTCCAAGAAGAACGGATCAACGCTCGAGCTCTCAGCTGGTCTGACACCTGTTCTGTCGTATCGTCTAGTGACTAGCAAGGATACGATCAGCCTGAGTGATATCGCCTTCGCGGTGACACGTGAAGATGACCGGACCGTGTCATATCACGCGGTAGTGCGTGAGGCACAAATAGTGATCCGCTATTCAACGAGCCCCGATAGCTTTCTAACACGCGTTTCCGGGACCATCAGCAGGAGCGACTCTTTAGGTGAGCAACGGTTTCTCCTGATCGACTTGCCGGAGACACTTCGTTCGTTCGAGGCAGATACGGTAGATGACCAAAAGCATCTGGCGTTCGCCTACTCTAGCAAGACCGATGGCGCCAAGAGTCTGCCATTTGGCAGCCTTGATCCCGGGGAAAGGGAGCTTGTCAGTGGGCCACTCCTGTGGGTGGTGGCAAAAAGTAAGTACTTCCTTGTGGGTCTTCTATCGGATGAGGCAAATCCAACGTTCGCTGAATTCTCTGCAATTGGCGGAGCAAAGACCTCGAGCACGGTAACTCACGCACGGGGAACAGTCGTGAACCGCCTGACCGACGGAGGGTTCAAGTTCGAGGTCTACGCCGGTCCACAGCAGTGGCGTCGTCTTTCGGCTCTCGGCCGGGAGTTCCAAAACTCGAACCCATATGGCGGGTTTCTTCAGCCCGTTGTGCAGCCATTCGCAACGATCGTTATGAAGATTCTCCTGTGGATGCGGGAGAATCTCAAGATCAGTTACGGGTGGGTGCTGATCATCTTTGGAATTGCGGTCCGCCTTATCCTCTGGCCGCTGAACCAGAAAGGGATGCGCGCGAGCATGAAGATGCAGCGTATTCAGCCTGGAAATACGCCTGAACAAGTCACCTACCTCATAGATCCCCCTAACTACGTGACCGCTTTAGCCGGAAGAGAGGGGGCATTCGAAGTATGGGAATATCGAGTTGGAAATTTTTTGCA
>JANNFC010000060.1:0-7950 GCA_031379405.1 Betaproteobacteria bacterium
CGTCAATAACCCCAGTGCCGCAGGCCCAAGATTTAGCTCACGGGTGAGTTCCGGCGAAACGACGGCATTGACAGTGCGCAGCAGGTACGACAGAAAGTAGGCAAAGGCGAAGGGAAGATAAATTCGCACGACGAAGTAGACTAAGTAGGGCCACTCAAAAGGGCGCTATTGTGCCGCATGGGTGGATTCACGGTGAGCGCACGCATCCTATGCATCATCGTCATGGTGGGGAAATCAGTTGATCCCGGTATCCTGGATGAACCGAACCGGAGGTGCCCTATACTTTCGCCACAAGGAGGCTTTCCATGAAAATCAACAGCAACGGAATTCAGATCAACTACGAGGTCGAAGGAAAGGGTCCATGGCTGGTGTTCAGCCATTCGCTGGCTTGCACCACGGCCATGTGGAATGAACAGATCGTCGCTTTCAAGGATCGCTACACCTGTGTGCGATTCGACACTCGCGGTCACGGCAACAGTGACGCACCCAGCGGCGCCTATACGTTGGACCAAATGGCAGATGATCTGCACGGCCTGCTGGTTGCCTTGAAGATCAACAATCCGCACTACGTCGGGCTGTCGATGGGCGGAATGATCGGCATGACCTACGCCCTCAAGTATCCCGGCACATTGCGTACCCTGGTGCTATGCGACACATCGAGCCGCATTGCACCGGAAGCCATGGCACTGTGGGAGGATCGCATCAAGTCGGCGCTGGAGCGTGGCATGCAACCCTTGCTCGAAGGCACACTCAAGCGCTGGTTCACGGAATCCTATCTCGCCACACGCAATCCGGTTCTCGATAGGGTGACAGAGATGATTCTGCAAACACCGATCGCGGGTTACGCGGGCTGTTGCCATGCGATTCCGCAGATCAACCTGACACATCGCTTGCAAGAGATCAAAACGCCGATACAAATCATCGTCGGAGAGCAGGATGCAGGCACACCCGTGGCAATGTCGCGCGCCATTCACGAAGCCGCACCGGGTTCGGAATTGGTGATCTTGCCAAATGCCTCACACCTATCGAACTTGGAACAACCCGAGGCATTCAACAAGGCGCTAGAGGCATTCTTAGCCAGACACTAGCCACCTCACTCATTCAGCACAAACTCAAGAGGTGTACTCGGCCAAACACCTTTCTCGATCGCCTTGTTGCCGTCGAACACCAGATAGCTCTGCCCCCCATAGTGCGGCAGAGGGCGCAGCAAGGCCTGCAGTGCCGGCCCGTCCTTGGCCGAAACGACGAGCGCGATGCCGCCCCTTGAAGTTCTCGTCGCCCACACTTGGCTGCTGCCTTTCCCTCTCAACGAATCCGGCCGCCGCAGCCCCAGCGCCGCAAGCACCTGATCGATCCGAGCGTGGGTGCCAATCACGAGAATGGACGCGGTATCGCCAAGCGGCGCGGACGCCGCCACCGGCGCATTGTCCAGGAGCTTGTCCGCCAGTGCCCGGGCGATCTCTCCAACACCGCTGTCCCCATCAGGTACTACGAGTTTAACGTCCGCACCGATCATCACTTGCCGAAGTATGGGTGGCAGTTCGGAAGCATCCAGCTTGCGCATGAGCTGTAGTTCGCTGTCCAAGACGATGCGCGCCGCCTTGCCAGAAAAGGGAATACGAAAAGTTTGCTCCACGCGCGTCATCGAAAGCATCCATGTAATGGAAGCTTTGTCCGTGTCAACGGTGATAGGTACCCGCACATCGAATGGTGTTGAGCGCTGCTGAAGGGTGATACGCAGGGTCTCGGGCGTGTCAACTTTGGCCTCTACGATGCGCAGCACGGGCAGGTCCGTCCGATCGAGCGATTGCGTGAAGAAATTGCCTAGGGGTTGGCCGGAAGTTGCTTCGAAGCTCGCTTGTAGATCTTGCCAATTGGCCAACTTGAAGCGATGACGGATCCAAAATTGACGCAGACTTTCGCTGAATCGCTCGCGCCCGATGTATTCGCGCAACATGTAGAACAACATAGAGGCCTTGTTGTATCCGACGATCTGCGAAGCGCCGTGTGTGCGTGAACGGAACGAACGTAATGATTGATCACCATTCTCGGGCAGCGAGGATAGATCCCGCAACCAACCCAATCGCTGCGCACGCGCGGCCGATGCACCTTCCTTCTCCTTAAACGCGTAGTCGGCCATGAAGGCGGTGAGGCCTTCGCACCAATTACCCGATTCGTAATCCACATACACCCCATTGCCCCACCAGTTGTGAAGCACTTCATGCGCCAAAGAGGTATGCCGAATGAACGGCAGGCGCAGTACGTCAATGCCGAGATAGGTGAGGGTGGGCATGCCGAAACCGGTTGGCGTGGGGCTGGACACGATGCTGAACTCGGAATAGGGATAGGCACCAATCTGTTGACTGTACATCTCGATGTAGCGCGCGGCGGAATCGCGGTAGTCCTTGGCAAGATGATTGATCTCGGCGTGAAAGTATGTCCGTACTCGAATACTCGATGGCGTCGCGAGAATCCGCTCCTCGATGACGTACGGCCCAGCCATGAGATCGATAGCTTGTGACGGAGCATCGAATACAAAGGTAGCGGAATAAGATCGAGCGTTTAGCGATTCGCTCTCCAGCCGGCCTGGAGCGATGCCTCGCTGATCCGCCGGTGTAGTGAGTTTGAGTCGGTAGGTGAACATTCCGCGCTTGGGTGATGGGTGCCACCGGCTCGAAGCTGGAACGAAACTACCGTGCGGATCGCCGGTGGCCACTTGGTCGGTCAATGTGTCGCGATGATCAAGGGCGCTCAGCGCAGACAGCGGCAAGCGATAACGCAATTCCATCGAGCGCGCTTGCGATGCCCCCGGGAGCACGAGGTGCTCAGGGGCGATGTTCGCTGCCTCTGTTAGCTCAAACTCAACCGGATCAGCGCTGGCGCCTACAGTCACCTTGGCTTTGACGTCGAGCAAGCGAGTGCGCGGATCCAGCGATACGTCCAGGTCCAAGTGCGGCATCGAATTCGTCGCGGTAGCGGGATTGGACGCCAGCATTGCCATAAGGAGAATGCCAAATCCGACAACGTTCATGGCGCGGGTGGAAATTTTGCGACGATCTCGACCGTACCACCCTCGCGTTTTACGGTTATCGGCAGCCACGTTCCCGGTGCTTGCCGCTTGACCGCGGAGATGAGTGTTTGGGTACTCGTGACATCCATTCCTGCTACCGTCTCGATAACGTCTCCCGCACGCAAACCGGCTGCTGCAGCGATACTATTGTCCAACACCCTGTGCACTCGTATTCGCTCGTTGGTATTGCCGCCTGCTGCGCCGAGTTCAATGCCGAGCCGAGAGCTATCCACATTCAGCGCCCCTGCATTCATTCCAAACACGGCATCGGCAATCCCCTTTTCGGGCGCACGACATCCTGCCTCAATGTCCCAGGGTAACAGCACGGCCGAACTACCCATTCCGAGCGATGCCAATTGGTGAGGAATGCCATGGCGAAACTCGATATGCCCTCTGCCCACGATGCCAACGACGAGCCGAGTCCGTTTCGATTGCAATGCACTGAGTATAGCCTCAGCCATGGCTCGATCCCAGAGAAGCATGCTGTCGACGAACTTCCCAAAATTTGCTTCGTCCGCGGCGCCCGAGGCGCCTGGGTGTGCGCGAAACGCTTGCCGCAATATCTCAACGTAGGCTCGGGGTGCGGGCGCCGGATCTCCGATGCCATGGCGCTCGTGTAGGGGGACATTGCGCCAGCCCAACGCGCGCACGCGCTGGAGCAATTCTCGGTCGATGTTCAGTGCCAGCAGTGGGACACGGTGCATGCGCGCGAAGTGAAATAGCGGCATGTAGAGTTTGGGATCGATGCCCCAGTTGCGATCCCATTCAACCTCCTTCAAGAACTGCGCCTCGCTCAGTTGCCCATCCACCCATCGATCCAGCGCCGGCTGCACCTGGCGTGGAAACCCTTCGAATCCAATCATCATGTCGGGTTGTCTGGAATGGATGGCGGCCAGCGTGTGAAGTTGCCATGCATGGTGCTGGGCATTGTCGTGCTCTTCGCCCAGTAGAACCGCGCGATAGTTTGACAGGCGTTGTATTAGTTCTGGACTTGAGATCGGCGCAGGAACGTCCTCGGTGCTGGTCCACGTTCCCGGAGCTACGCAGGGGACGGCTTCGCTAGCCAACGCGCGCGCCTGCAGGCCGCCGGCAAGCAAAAGCATCAAAACGTAACGGAACACCCGGTAGGAAGCCGACCGGTACGAGTAGCAAGGAGGTGGTTCGAGTGGGATAGATTGGTGAGTGCGGGACATGATGGGTGTGATGGATGATGTGGCGCTAAGCCGACGGCTTATCGCTAGTTTGTACCAGTTGGCTGAAATTCGCGACCGCATCTTCCCTCCCTACGTCCACGCAAAGCCGTCACCACTGTCCTGGACAAAACGTTCACTGATGTCCCATAAGCGTGAACTATTCCCGATGGCTGGGCGCCACGGCCGACTGCATCAATCACGGTTATGTTCCATGTGGTTAAGTGCGATTCCTCAACCGATAGACCGTTGACGAACCTTCATCGGCTGTGTTCTCACCAACAAGCTCACCGAACAATATATAGGTGGGTCAATGAGATAGAGAAGGGGATGAACCGTCGTTCTAAATCGTGTCCGACTTAGCCTGTAGGAGAAAAACTTGACAATTGCCCGACACCTGTTTAGCATTGTCCTGGACATCTGCGCGGCCGCCTCACAATTTGTATCGGTCGCTGTCACCGGCAGTGCCCTCCTGTTGTGCCATTCTCGTCGTCGGGGTATCTGGTCTCCTCCTCCCCCAAAGCCGCGATGACAGAGAAGCTAACCCCGGGTCCCACGACCCGGGGTTTTTATTTGTGCGCTGGCCAACGTGCACGTATCCCTCCGGAAAGGGTGTCCACCTCTATAATCGATGCATCACCAGGATGAAGAATTGAGGGAGGTTTGCATGGATTCGATTGGACGTGGGTTGGCAGTGCTTGCCCTGTGGCTACCGCTAGTAGGCAACGCACATCAGGAAGACTCGGCGCCAGAGCCGGATTTCGCTTTCATGGATTGCGAGCATCCCCCCGCCGATGCGCTTAAGAAGCTGCCAGAGCCCCTATCGCGCTGGGCGAGAATAGTTTGTTTGCCCTCCGGTCAGATTCTCAGTCAGTCGGCCGATGTGCAGTGGCGCTATCCTGGCAGTTGGGTGGATAAAGTCCTGCTGCCTGCGCGCACCGGCGCGGATGAACAAGACTCACGGCCTCGCTACTTTACCCACATCGATGTTCGAGAACTTCCGGCTGGGGAAGCGCGTACCCGACATCAGCAATTGATGAAAAGGGTGACCGTATACGCGGACCGAATCGCTGATGTCAACACCAATCAGGTTCCGGATGCGCCCAAGCTAGCCTGGGAAATCGTGAGTACGAATAATCAGAAGAACGCTTTTCAAATATACCTGATGCAGCACGAGGGGAAGCCGGAGATCTGGGGACTGGTGTGTGCGCCTGAATGCGAGGCCCACATGTCATTTATCGTAACGCCCTTCGACTGAACGGAGCGCCGCCATGAGACTCGAGCCGCGCAGCATACTTCCCGATGATGCAAACCAGGCACTACTGATCGGACGTCTGTGGTCGCCAGGCCCTACCCCCGGGCCCAGCCCCGTGTGCATCAAGGACGGACAAGTGTTCGATCTTGGACATGCCACGCCAACATGCGCGGACTTGATGAACGTGGACAATCCTGCAGCGCGCGTGCGCACCGCACTGAAGGACGGTTCAGCTACGGCTATCGTATCGCTGGAAGAGGCGCTACACAACTCCGTTGCCGAGCGCGTGAATCCCAATCGCCCACACTTTCTTGCACCCGTCGATCTGCAAGCAGTGCGTGCCTGCGGCGTGACCTACGTGGCGAGCATGCTGGAACGAGTGGTCGAAGAGCAAGCCAAGGGGGATCCACAGCAAGCGGAGGCGTTGCGCCACGCGATTGACGAAGAGATTGGCGTCGAACTAAAGAACATCAAACCGGGATCGCCCGCGGCGCTGCGCGTGAAGGAATCGCTCATCAAGCGCAAGCTCTGGTCACCGTATCTCGAGGTAGGAATCGGACCGGATGCCGAAGTGTTCAACAAAGCGCAGCCGATGTCGGCTGTGGGTGTAGGTGCCGAGATTGGCGTGCTCACCAACTCTACTTGGAACAATCCGGAACCGGAGTTGGTGCTGATCATCAATCAGCGTGGTCAGATTGTTGGCGGCACTCTGGGGAACGACGTGAACTTACGCGATTGGGAAGGCCGCAGCGCGCTCTTGCTTGGCCGCGCGAAGGATAACAATGGCAGTTGCGCCATCGGGCCTTTCATCCGGTTGCTCGACGAATCGTATTCTCTCGATGACATGCGACGCACACGCATCGATATCGAAGTCACCGGGCCGGATGGTTTTCGGGTGGAGGGAAGCTACAGCGTATCGCAGATTAGCCGCGACCTCACCGACCTCGCTGCGCAAGCCATCAATCGAAATCATCAGTATCCCGATGGAATAGCCTTATTCCTCGGTACCGCGTTCGCCCCCACGCAAGATCGCGGCGAACCGGGAAAAGGCTTCACACACAAGGTGGGAGACGTGGTGACGATTCGATCGCCACGCTTAGGCGCCTTGGTCAATCGCGTGAATCATTGCGACCAAATCCCTGAATGGAGTTTCGGCCTCTCCGGATTGATGCGTAACCTCAGTGCACGGGGACTCGTCTAACTGGCCCCGCATCACCTAGGGACGCATTATCTGAAGGTTGCTATCCACTGAGCCTTGGATCAGGTTACTCCGGGTACATGCGCAACCTAAGTTCAGCAACTATGTCGCCTGTCTCGCGAAGGATTCTCAAGCGCAACGAGGCGTCGTGGTCAACAAGGCGGGCGCCTGCTAGAGGCATCCTTATCCGGCCTGTTGCCGTCGATGCTCTTTGCGTTTCATTTCAAGGTATTCACTTTGCTCCAATTCGTGCAATTGCCGGGGATAGCGCTCGATGGCCGCGAACCAGGAATTAAGACGTTTGTCTACCCGCGTTTGCACGGGCTCTGACAGCCCACTGAGAAATGCTTCGATGGCCATGTAGTAGCGCATGCTATTGCGTTCCACTACACCACGTATTCCGCGGATGTAGCGCGGTTGACCATCAGGATGCGTACCGGCAACGGTGAATCCGATCTTATTCTTCCCGATTGTGCCGAGATAGACTTTCATCGCAAGCCATCCTGTAAGGCCATAGGCATAGGAGTACGAAAGGTGGATGAAGGTCTGTCCGTTTTGCAACGGGACTGCCGCGAGTATGATGCGGTAATTGCGCGTGCTCAGTGGTCCCTCTGCGGCATTCAGCCTCACTTGTAAGTAGGTCGAGGTTTCTGCGGTGACACGATATGCAAAGGTCACTGCGTAGGCCTCATCCAGGGGTTGGTCATATTTCTTGCCGATACGTACATTGAGCACGTCCCCTTGGCCGGCACTCGACACGCGGCAGTGCTTAGTATTGATGTGCAGAATCAGAATGTCGCACCAATTCTTGGGGCTATTCAGTGCCGCCGTCACCATGGCAAACCGATAGTCCACAAGCGCGTAAATGTCCCCCATTACCGCGTCCCTGGTCTCATTGGACTCCAGGTAGAGCGGCTTTTGGAACTGATTGTGGGTGAGTTGGTCTTGTAAGGTTACGTACTTGGCTTGCAACGACGCGGATAGACCGGCATCTACAGCATTGGCGTTAACGCCACCAGTGGCAGCGTATAGCACGACGATTGCAATACGCCCCCACCTATATTGTGTTCCGTATACCCATCGATTCATTGCGGGTCTGCCCGCCGGCCTACAAAGCCGGTGTTGGCGCCGTGGGCTTCGAGCGATCGGCCGGCGTTGGTGTGACGCCGGTCCGATTCACCGATGCGATACTTGATACCCAATGTCACGGCTTCAGCTGTGTCCGCACTTCGCCGTC
>JANNFC010000061.1:0-2169 GCA_031379405.1 Betaproteobacteria bacterium
CGTCAATAACCCCAGTGCCGCAGGCCCAAGATTTAGCTCACGGGTGAGTTCCGGCGAAACGACGGCATTGACAGTGCGCAGCAGGTACGACAGAAAGTAGGCAAAGGCGAAGGGAAGATAAATTCGCACGACGAAGTAGACGAAGTAGACTAAGTAGGGCCACTCAAAAGGGCGCTATTGTGCCGCATGGGTAGACTCACGGTGAGCGCACGCATCCTATGCATCATCGTCATGGTGGGGAAATCAGTTGATCCCGGTATCCCGGATGAACCGATCAGGAGGTTTTGGGAACAGATTGCTCGGCGCTGACCTGCAGGTGATCGCCGACGACCTGCAGCCAGCGTTCGATACGCCGTACGCCTGTGCTCCTGGCGAGATCCACTTCGAGGGCGGGCGCGAACAGTTTAAATTTCTCCATGGCCGCGGCGAGCAGTGCGTGCGTGCTGGTCGGAGTCAAGTTGAAGTGCGACTGTAAGTCGGCAATGTGCTCCGCTATACCTGAACCGGTGGGATCCCTATCGGGATCGGCGGCGACCAGTACATTGGCGAAGCGCACGCTGGTCCGCAATATCGCAACCTCATCGGAATCCCCCGACTCGATCATGCATTCGAGCACGATGGGCGGCAGCCCCCACACTTTGCCTACCGCACGTCCCATCTCGGACAAACTAATCCCGAGTACCGAGCACGCGGCTTCATCCGGTGTGGCGCCGCGCGCCACCAAATCTTCGATCTCGGCATAGTCTTCGGCAAAGTAGAACAACGCCAACATTGTTCCGAGGTTGAACAGCATGCCTGCAAGAAAAGCTTCCTCCGTTTGCTTGGAGTTCATCTGAGCTGCGAGGTGACGCGACACCAGTCCGGCGATGAAGGACGCCATGGACTGTTCGCGCAAACGCGTGTCTTGCTTGCGCCCGGCGAAATGACCGAAACAGGCAAGACCATTGCAGGTCAGACGCACTTGTTCGATGCCCAGTAAGTTGATGGCGTCGCTCACGGTCTTAACCTTGCCGGTAGTGCGCGCGTAGTAGGAGGAGGAGTTTGCGAGTTTTAGCAGCCGATTGGTCAGCGCATAGTCGCGCAATACCACCGCACTTAGCCGAGAGATCGGAGACTGGCTATCTCCACAGGTGAGTTGGTTGATTTCCGCTAACGTCTTGGATACCGCCGGGAAATCGCCGCGGCGCTCGATACGTTTCATCACAAAGGCAACCGTACCGTGGTACGCCGTATCCTTTGTATCCTTCGTATCCACCGTTGAGTGCGTGTTCTCCCAGGCTTGCACCAACGCATCTTGCATGGCACGGGCGTGGGGATAACGCTCCGAGGGATTCTTCAGCGTTGCCCTTCGAATCACCGTTGTGAAATGCCCGGCAGGATCGGCGCACAGCAGCGGCTCGAAGTCCGCATCACCGTCGCAGATTTGCGCGATCATATCCGTATCCTCTCCCAGCGGTACCGCTAGTTTGCCGGTGAGTAGTTCATAGAAGATCTGGCCCAGGGCGTAGACGTCAGTGCGCGTGTCGAGTTGGCGGGTTTTAAAGTGTTCCGGTGCCATGTAGGGCAGGGTGCCGGTGATGAGCTTGGACTCGTGCTTGGCGTCGACGCGGCGTGACAGGTCGAAATCCATAATGCGCAGCTTGCCCTCCTCATCGCGCATGATGTTGTTGGGATTCAAATCTAGGTGCAGGATACCCTTGGCGTGGGCGTACGCCATGGCATCGACGATCTGCAACATCGCGCTGTAGGCCGCGGGCATGGCCAGGGCGCCCGTTGAGACGATCTCTTTACGCAGCGGGGTGCCTTCCAGATACTCGAACACCAGATAGTTGAAGCTATGAAACTTGCCGAGCTCGTAAAGTGCAATGATATTGGGGTGTCGAAGTTGCGCGAGATTGCGCGCCTGCGGCCAGCCTTGATCATCGTTGACGGATAGCCCTGATGATTCGCTCACCAGTTTGATGGCGATAAGGCGATCGAGATCGAGATCGCGTCCCAGATAAACGGCGCCCTGAGTGCCTCGTCCCAGGGGCTTGAGGATGGGAAAGCGGCCGATCTTCAGGTTTGGTTGCTGCGTCATTGCCGAGCGGTGGAGCGCGCGTGAGTTTGAGTCTTATCGCCAATATCGGCTTAGCGTCTGTTCGCTTGAACTCGCATTGCCCGCGCGCT
>JANNFC010000613.1:0-1954 GCA_031379405.1 Betaproteobacteria bacterium
TACTTCATCGTGACAATGAGGATCAGCACCCACACGATCAGCGACAGCACGCCGATAACAGCCTCGCCGGTCGATAGCCCGCGCGAATGAGCGGCGTGCATGGCTTCACGGAAGGCGTACAGAGGACTGGTGCCGATATCGCCGAAAACGACGCCCACTGCGCCTACCGTCAGCGAAAAAACACCGGCTTTCTGGCCGTTGTGGTTGTCATTAGCTTGCGTCATGCATTGATCCAAGGGCAGAGTGGGGTCATGCGGCGGCGCATCATAGCACCGAACCCGTGTTTGCCTTCTGATCCCCCACCTTGTCCGACTTTCGGACGACGTCCTTTGTCCTTACCATTGCGGCCATCGCTCACAAAGTTCGCCATGAACCGCAATCTCCCGCCCATCGACCAAGCCTTTCGTTCTGCCGGCCTGTGCATCGAGTCCAGCGTAATTCGAACGCAGTGACACGCATCGAGCCTCTATCAGATCTAGACGCCCCGTTGTCCTGGGTCAGCCCGGGTGTGCGCGACAAGCTGGCCAAGTTAGGCATCCAGACTTCCCAGGACTTGGTCCTTCACCTGCCCCTGCGCTACGAGGACCAGACGCGCCTTTATTCGTTGCGCGAGGCCCCGCTTGGCCAAACCGTCCAGGTGGAGGGTGTGGTGACCGAGACCAAGATTCAACCCAGGCCCCGTCGTATGCTGCTTTGCACCGTCGATGTGAGGGGGGAGCCGCTGCAGCTACGTTTCTTCAATTTCTATCCAAGCCAATTGAAGCAACTGAGCGTTGGCACGCGTATTCGCGTACTGGGCGAGGTACGGCGAGGAATCTTCGGTGCGGAAATGCCGCATCCACGCTACCGCGTCGTGCGCGATGACGAGGCATTGCCTGCTGGACTTACGCCCGTCTATCCCACCACAGCGGGCCTGGCGCAACGCACCCTCACACAACTCATAGAGCGCGCCTTACGAGATACGGATCTGAGCGACACCGTTCCAGATGTGATCACCCTGGCGCTCAAACTGCCTCCGCTTGCAAGCAGTGTGCGACTTCTTCACACACCCGATCCGAGAATCCCCAGCAACGCGCTGGAAGATCGATCCCACCCAGCATGGCGACGCATCAAGTTTGAAGAATTACTGGCGCAACAGCTCTCCATGCGCAAGCACCGTCAGCGGCGCGATAGCGTGCGCGCCGAGGCCTTGCCGCACTACGAAGCGCTTTCCTCCCGCTTGCTGGCGGCGCTGCCTTTCCATCTGACCGGCGCGCAGCAACGCGCATGGAGCGAGATTCGGGATGATCTCGCCCGTCCGCATCCCATGCAGCGCTTGCTGCAAGGGGATGTTGGCTGCGGAAAAACGATTGTCGCTGCTCTGGCCGCGCTGCAGGCCATCGAAAGCGGTGCGCAAGTGGCCGTCATGGCGCCAACGGAAATTCTCGCGGAGCAGAACTTCAACAAATTTCGCGCGTGGCTTAGTCCCCTCGATGTCTCGGTCGTGTGGTTGGCAGGTACACAAACCAAAGCGCAGCGTCGAGAAGCGGTCGCGAAAGTCGCCTCGGGCGAGGCCGGAGTGGCAGTGGGCACCCACGCACTATTTCAATCCGAAGTGGAGTTCGCGCGTTTGGGGTTGTGCATCGTCGACGAGCAGCATCGCTTCGGCGTGCAACAGCGCCTGGCCCTACGCCGAAAGGGCACCGGGCAGGACGCGGAAAGCGAACCTCACCAACTCATGATGAGCGCCACACCGATCCCGCGCACATTGGCCATGAGCTTCTATGCGGATCTGGACGTGTCGGTAATCGATGAGTTGCCGCCCGGCCGCACACCCGTCGTAACCAAACTGCTAGCCGATACCCGGCGAGAGGAAGTGGAGCAACGTATTCTCGACGCTTGTATGCAAGGCGGGCAGGCCTATTGGGTGTGCCCCCTCATTGAGGAATCGGAAGCACTGCAACTGAAAACCGCG
>JANNFC010000148.1:0-1842 GCA_031379405.1 Betaproteobacteria bacterium
TCTCAAAAACCTATTCATTCTGGACCTCGGCGACGCGCCGGTGACGGATGCGAGACTAAAGGTATTGCGTGAAATTGACCTTTTGCATGTGCTACCTAACGCCGCGAATGAAAACGGTGGACACCCGAGTAAGCTGGACGAAGTCACCACACTATCTCTCGTTGGCTCGAAGGTGACGGACGTAGGGCTGATCGAGCTTACTGGGCTCACGAACTTGACGACACTTGACCTGAGAGGTACGCAGGTGAAAGACACGGCGGAATTAAGAAGGAGCCTGCCCAGGGCCAGCGCGCACACTGGGCAATTTTGGCGAAATAGGGGCTTGCGCTTTTCGGGCGGTTCGGGTATATCTGTCTTCCGTGGCGACTATGTTTTTTCGCTCGGAGGGTGAGTCATGGCGGACGTTCGCGTTGGCGTCGAGGAAATCTCTGGATACTTTTCCGAGCTCGAAGATCCACGCTGTTCGATCAACCAAAAGCATCCGCTCCGCAGCGTGATCGTCATCGCCATCATGGCCGTGTTGGCAGGTTCGAGCGGACCGACGGCGATCGCGAGGTGGGCCAAGTTCAAGAAGGAGTTTCTCGAGGGCGTTCTCGATCTTCCCAACGGCGTGCCACGCAAAGATGTTTTTCGTCGCGTCCTGAGTTTGCTCAAGCCCGAAGGCTTTCAGGCGTGCTTCGCCGAGTGGCTTCTGTCGCTGCGTCAGAAGGCGGCCAGCACGTGCGCGGTCGAACGGCCGACGTTCGCGGTCGACGGCAAGACGGCGCGGCGCAGCCACGACAAGAAGAATGACCTGGGAGCTTTGCACTCGGTCACCGTCTGGGCTAGCGAATACGGGCTGTCGCTGGGGCAAGTGGCGTGCGCCGAGAAATCGAACGAAATCACTGCGATTCCCGTGCTGCTCAAGCTGGTCGACATCGAGGGGGCGATCATCACCATCGACGCCATGGGGACGCAAAAGGCCATCGCGGCGCAGATCGTCGACCAAAAAGCCGACTATCTGTTGGCGCTGAAAGGCAACCAAGAAACGCTGCATAACGAAGTCATCGAATTCATCGACACGCACAGCGAAAACGACTTCGCCGACATTGCGGTTCGTCGATTGACGACGACCGATTACGCTCACGGCCGCGAGGAAGTGCGGAACTACTTTCACATGGCCGTGCCCGACACGCTGCGAGATTTAGAGCTGTGGAAGGGATTGAAATCGATCGGCATGGTGGTGTCGGCGTGCATTCGCGATGGCAAGGAGACGATCGAGACGCGGTACTATATCAGTAGTCTTCCCGTTGGGGTGAAGCAGTTCGCTCACGCGGCGCGGAGCCATTGGGGGATCGAAAATGGTTGCCATTGGACGCTCGATATGACCTTCCGGGAAGACGAATCGCGCATCCGCGACAAACACATGCGGGAGAACTTTGCCTGGCTCAACCGACTCGCGCTGTCGCTTCTGAAGCAACATCCGGAGAAGGACAGCGTCGCCATGAAACGCCGAGGTTGCGGCTGGAGCGACGAGTTCCTGCTGGAAGTCCTTACAGGAATAACGGGTTAGTTGCAGCTGGCCCTGGCACGTGAACAGCGTGGTCATGGATCGAGAGGGAGGTTATTCAACGATTGCAAGGGTCGATACGGTCAGAAATAATAGTGGGCAACAAACGGGAAGCGTCGAACGACTCGAACAGATTCACGTCGTTCGGGAAAGGCGGCTAAATCTTCATCAGTGTGCTTTCTGCAAGCATCTCTGGAACGACATAACGCATCATGAATATGAAGGCTAACTTCGCGACGATGCCGTTCATGATCGCGATTTCGAGCTTGCCTTCGGTTCACCGTTGGCGGATT
>JANNFC010000191.1:0-1896 GCA_031379405.1 Betaproteobacteria bacterium
GCCGTTGCGGCCGTATCCAGTCGAGCCGGCGCGACTGGCGGCAGACGCGATCCTGATGTCTGCGCAACGTCGAGCTGGGTTTTTAGGGCGCGCAGATCGGCGGCCAACTGGTCCGCATCCTGATAGCGCTCGCCGGGTTCCTTGGCCATCGCACGGTCCACAACGGCGGTTAGGCGATCCGGCAATCCGGGGATCACTCGATTGAGCGGCTTGGCGGGTTCGGACGCGATGTTGTAAATCAGTTGAATGAAATCCGCGCCGCTGAAGGGCGCGACGCCCGATGCCATCTCGTAGAGCAGCACGCCGAGCGTGAAGATATCGGAGCGATGGTCGATAGGCACGCCGGAAACTTGTTCGGGCGACATGTATTTCGGCGAACCCAGCATCAATCCCGTCTGCGTTTTGACTTGGGATTGGCGCATACGGGCGATGCCGAAGTCCATGATCTTTACCTGGCTGCCACGCACCAGCATGATGTTGGCGGGTTTGATATCGCGGTGAATCACGCCAGCCCGATGGGCAAACGCCAGTCCTTCGGCGATCTGCGCGCCGATGTCGAGCATGATGGGCAAGGGCATGCGCCGCTGTGACATCAAGCGCCCCAGTTCCACGCCGTCGAGGAGTTCCATCGCCATAAAGGCCATGTCATTCTCTCGGCCCACGTCGTGGATGGTGATGATGTTCGGATGATTGAGACCGCCCGCGGCCCGCGCTTCTTGGATGAAGCGCGCTTCGTATTCGGCGCGCTCGCTAGCCTCTGCGGGAAGGGTGATGGTCTTGATAGCGACCTGTCGCCCCAGAGCTGGATCTTCGGCGAGATGCACTACCCCCATGGCCCCGCGCCCCAACTCTTTCACGATGCGATAGCGGCCGAACTGGCGCCGGGTGGCCTGCGTGGAGGAATGAGAAGCGATAGTGGCGTCTTGAGCGGGCATCTACACGAGGTCGTTGATGAGGATCCTTTCCCTCAGGGGAGTAGTATCGGCTGGGGTCCGGCGAAATTGAGTGCGCGCGCCTCCGCGCCGGCCCGAGGCATCGTCGAAGAGATCCTTGCCGTCTTCCGCCGAGCGGAAGGCGAAGGTGGAGGTCAAAAACACCGGTGGTTTCACCGATCCCTCGGACAGGAAAGGGTCGTAGCCGTAGCGGGTCATCAGTGTTTCCGGACGCAACGCCCGCGTGCCCAGGGCTTTTTGCCGCACGCAGAGCTTCATGGGAGGTTTTCGCTAAGGTGGGTGCAACTCCCACATTAACGACCGTGGTCGGGGACTTCATTAGGGCAGTGATGGGGTGGCCCCGTATCTATCGGGTAAATCTATCGGGTAAATCAGCTTCTTTTTACCCCTTCCGCGCTACGTCGTTATCACCCAGCGACTAATATTTCTCCAGTCGCTCCCACGCTTAAATCGCCGCACCATCGCCGCACGCGCTGCGAGACAGGAAGAAACGCCGCCAGTGCGCCTTGCCCTCGCATATCGCCTTCGATCAGCGCAAGGAAGGGCAGGGTATGTGTGCCGCAATCGTTGAAATAGGCGGGCATCGACGGCGGAGATCGAGATAGGATGAGGGAGCCGCGTTTGAGCGCCAGGCCCGGCATCGCGCCCACTTCGCCACGCACGAATACGGTTCCCGCCAGCATGCGGGCTCCCAGGTAGGCGCCTGCATCACCTTCGATAAAAATGAGCCCGCGGCGCATTCGGTCGGCGCTACGATCGCCGGCGCTGCCTTGCACGTGAATGAGCCCGCCGCGCATTCCCTGCTTATTGCCAGGCAAGGATGCGCCAAGAAAATCGCCCACGTTGCCGGTTACGCGAATGCTACCGCCAGCCATTTCGCAGCCGGTGAAATGTCCGCTGTGGCCACGCACCTCAATGTCTCCGGCTTGCATGGCGAAGCCGA
>JANNFC010000215.1:0-1931 GCA_031379405.1 Betaproteobacteria bacterium
GACACGTGCTTGCTGGGATCCGGCAATACAAGATCGTTGTCCACGCCGCGCCCGATGGTCCCACCCTCGGGCCCGAATTTCATGGCGATCGGCTCCCGCAGAGCGAGTTCGTTGTATTTAGTGGCGACGAAGTTGATTGGCATTGATAGAGGTTAAAGCACTCTTGATGGATTGTTCGTTATCGCACCCACGGGTACGCACGCACCGCGGTCATTCGAAGGGTCAGGCGTTGCATAAAACAATACCTTGGCGACGCGCCCCAGCAATACGATACTCTTCCTGATGCGAGTTGATAAGCCGCAGTCTTATCCAATATGGTATGAGTCTGAACTGGGGTACGTGTTTCCAACGAGGAATGAATCTGAAGCGGGGTGTGTGTCGCTATGAGAAGTAACCGTCGCATTTACCGCTGACCCACAAAAGAGGTATGGTAGATCACAAGCGGACGCAGAATATCTTTAGGTCCAAGAGAAATTCTCCACCTTGTACAGATGGATGGGTGTTCGCCCACCATGTGAAGGTATTTATAGCGATGGCTAGTCACGGTGTGGCCAGTGAAATTAACCCATTGTTCTCCTGAATGCACTTGTCCAGTTGAAGAATCAGTTTCTGGAGTCGTGCGCCGTCTTCCCTTTTTGGTTCGTCGAATCCAGCGGCCACATAGCGAATCTGCTTGTTCTTCGAAGGATCGCCTGGTACCGGAGAGATGGTTCGCTCGATGATCGCGCCGTCGTTGTTGAAGTCGCCGATCCCGAGTTTTGAATGCAGACGGTCGAACTTGATCGATCGCAATCCCTCCTCGAAAAAGCTCCTTGTGAGCGATTCGCCGGGAAAGGCCTTTTGTTTGCTGGTCAAATGTTTCATGGCTGCGCATGCGTCTGAATTCACCAGTCTGCCCTGCTCCATTAGCGTGAACAGGCTTGCCACGGAAGCCGCAGTGGCGCTTACAAAGTCGGTCCCCTTTTTTCCTCTAGGAACCGGCGGCAGTATCCAGCGCACGCCACCGGTATCGTGGGTGGATGCTTCCCAAAGCCCGCCCCCCCGTTCTGGCCGGTACATATCGCATTGCCAAAGGGACGATGCAATATAGAGGAAACTGACGTTCTCGATGCAAGAGTGCGATGCCGCGTTATCCGACTCGTCGATCATCAAGAAGAGGCGTTCCGCGAAGGTCAATTTGCGCACCTCAGTAAGGGACTCACCCCCGGTGGCAACATAATCCTGAACCGCCTTCGTAATGTGAGGCTTGGAACCCGGTACTGCCGGATCGACAAGAATAAGGTCGCTCCCCCTGAATCTCACGAATACGCCTCCCGATCCGTTAGGAGTGACCGTGAACATCCTTTCGAGATCCGGCGCTGACAAGGCGCGAGGCAGGGGGATCTTTTTGCCATCGATTTCGACGAGCTTTCCTAGCAGATCGATCTTCGGACCGTTGGGGAAAATTGACGTAGTGTTGGCCGCATCTCGTTTCTGCGTGTCGTTCCAGAGATCTCTCGCGGCGTCGAACAACGCTTTCTGCGTTGTGAGACTCTTCTGACGTGCTAACTCCTCGAGATCGAACTTCAGTTGAAACGCCGCATACATGCACGCCGTCTTGGCTAGGCTGCCGAGCCCGCCTTGATCGGTTTCATTATGACCGGCGAACTTAGGGTTCTTCAGTTTGTCCGGCCCCGTCAAATCCACCAGTGCAAAACGAAGTTGGCGAAGCTCGGGATGCTGCGGCGTCGCCACTCCGTCTTCAAGAACCCGTCTATTCACGATCTTCTGCAACGGGTCATCACGCTTCACGCCGGTCGGAGTGAAGAATCCCGGATTCATCGACGTTGCATCCACGGCCACCGATGCGCCCGCCAGCGGTTTACAGCGATGCGGAAGAAAGGCAAGGAATTTATCCGCGACCGCAAGTTGCCCTGACATGGTTTGCTCCC
>JANNFC010000278.1:0-2751 GCA_031379405.1 Betaproteobacteria bacterium
ATTTCATCTCTCCAGAGAGCATGCCCGGCCACGCCACTTGCCGGGAGATGTCGAAGTGGGAAGCAAGCGCGCGCAAATCATGATCGAGCCAGCGAGACAGCACGTCCTTGGTGCCGGTGAAGGTATCATCGCCAATCAGACCGGCGCGATCTTGCTCGATCTCGCGCCAGATTTGCACTTTGTTGGAAATGAGCACAGGTAGCGAACACGACAGCGCCTCGGCTACCGCGATACCAAAATTTTCCTGGTGCGATGGCAAGACAAAGGCTTCGGCGGCAGCAAACGCTCCCCATTTCATCTCTCCGGAGAGCATGCCCGGCCACGCCACTTGCCGGGAGATGTCGAAGTGGGAAGCAAGCGCGCGCAAATCATGATCGAGCCCATCATGGCACGGGCCCACCATCACAAGCTGAAGTTTGCTATCCCGCTCCGCCACCTCCGCGAAAGCCTGAATCAGCAAATCGCACCCCTTCTTTTCGTGAATGCGGCCGAGGAACAGCAAAATCCTTTTGTCGCGTAGCGAGGGATAGGTGGCGAGGAAGCACTCGCGGGCCTGAGCCAGATCGACGTTGGGACCGCTGATTCCCACGGTCCCCACGCGCTCGTTGCAGCGATAAAGCCAGAAGGATTTGCGCGCCAACCGGCGCTCTTCGTCGCAGGTGAATACGACGGCTTTGGCATCGCGCAGCACCCGATATTCCGTCCAGGGCCAGAACATCCACTTCTTGACGTGTTTGTAGGGATAGCGCTCCTTAAACCAGGGATCGAGCATGCCGTGCGGCATGACCAGATAGGGTGTGCTGCTTCCACGCATGACGCGCCACGTACCAAAGCTGATGTAGCGCCACAGCCCGTGAATCACGACCAGATCGAAGCGATCCAGATTTTGGCGCAGCCAGGGGACTAGCGCCGGTGAATAGCCCAGTACCGATCCCGGTCCCAAAGCGCTGACCGGCAATTGTGTGAGTTGCAGATAGGGTGCGTTTGGAGGGTCCAAGCTAAGGACCTCGTGCTCAAGACGTCCTCGGGTTGCCAAAGCGATCTGCGTAATTCCCTCCACCGGACCGCCGCGACTGGGGTCCGTGCTCTGAATGGCATGCAGTATTTTCATCTTCGGAGCATGCCTGATGAATGTTGCGACTTGGTGAAGGTGAGTCATGTTACGGTTGGCGCTCGCGCAGAAGCCGCAGACTAGTGCGTTCGGACTAGCCATTGCAAGTTGCGGGGCAACAACGCTTGCGTATCGTGTCCTCGGTTAAACAAGACCCCTCCGCAATCCCCGGTCGCACGGCACCGTGAAGCGCTTGGCGCCCGACCAGCCGGGATCCACGCCCACCCACAATGCAAACTGCCCTGACCTCCCTTTCGAATACCGTGCACCGTCACGATTGGCGCGGATGGGGCTGCCTGTGCGTCACGGTGGGTCTGGTACTACTCATATTTGGCGAGTCCTTAGGGCGCCTGGCTCATCTATGGGAGACCCAGCCGGAGTACAGCTTCGGCTATCTCATCCCCTTCATCAGTGTTTTCTTGGTGTGGCAACGCAAGGCCGAACTTGAACGGCTGGTGTTCTCAGGTTCGTGGTGGGGGGTGCTTGCTGTCGCCGCAGGATTAGTACTCTGGGGACTGGGACGGCTGAGTACCCTCGATACCTTGGCACACTACGCGTTTGTCCTGATGTTGGCGGGGTTGGCTCTGGCCTATGTAGGGACGCGGGGCATGCGCTGGCTCGCGGTCCCGCTGATCATGTTGTTGTTCATGGTGCCGTTGCCGAACTATCTGCTCCGAGAGCTTTCCGGTGCGCTGCAACTGTTGTCCTCTCGGCTTGGTGTGAGCTTCATTCGCTTGTGCGGCGTAAGCGTCTATCTCGAAGGCAACGTGATTGACCTGGGGGCCATGAAGCTTCAGGTGGTGGAGGCGTGCGATGGTTTGCGCTACTTGTTTCCGCTCATGACTTTGGGATTCATGGCCGCATATTTCTACAAAGACAGCACCTGGAAACGGGCGCTGGTATTTCTCTCTACCATTCCCATCAGTGTGTTCATGAACAGCCTGCGCATTGGTCTGATCGGCATCACGGTGGATCGGTGGGGCAGGGCGATGGCCGAAGGCGTGCTGCATGATTTCGAAGGCTGGGTGATATTCATGCTCAGCATGGCGCTACTTTTGACGGAAATCTGGCTACTGAGCAAACTGACGAAGCGCGGAAAGCCTTTGCGGGAAGTTTTCAGTCTGGACTTCCCGGCACCTACCCCGGTCGATGCGAAGATTCGGTATCGACCTGTCGCACGTCCCTACCTGGTTGCACTCGCCGCATTGGTTTTTACGGCAACGTTCGCTCAATTCGTGCCTGCGACCTACCACGTCATTCCGAAGCGTACGGCGCTCGCGGAGTTTCCGATGGTCATGGGCGAATGGAAAGGGCGCTCGGAGGCACTCGATCGCCTCTATCTTGAGCAGCTTCAGCTCACAGACTACCTGTTGGCAACCTATGCCGGGGCTGGCGGCGAGTTGGTGAATCTGTACGCGTCGTACTACGACACGCAGAGCAAAGGCAATTCGGCGCATTCGCCGCGTGACTGCATTCCCGGAGACGGCTGGGAAATCAAGAGTCTGGGAAAGTACGAACTACCCGGTGTCGAGGTAAACAAGCGGACATTAATCATTAACCGTGCAGTCATACAAAAGGGCGAGACTACGCAACTTGTTTACTACTGGTTCCAACAGCGTGGTCGCATCGTCGCGGGCGAG
>JANNFC010000365.1:0-9928 GCA_031379405.1 Betaproteobacteria bacterium
GAGCCAGACACACAAAAGAATGGGGTCAGGTCTACACAAAAGAAAGGGGTCAGGTCTATACTTAGTACTACTAATTATAGACCTGACCCCTTTCTTAACTTTCTTAAGGCAGCATCTCAACATCAGTCCTCCCACTCCAACTCCACGTAGCTCGTGGTGACGTTGCGGCGATGGAAGTTCTCGAATTCTTGCCACTTACTTTCCTCCGAGAATCCCACTTCCTCCACCGCTTGCTCGATGGTTCTACGATTCTTGAGCGCGGCGCGAACGTCGCGAACGATTAGGCGTAGATAAGCTTCCTGGGCTTGCATTGCTGTGGGCCATTCCACGGATGCGGGGCCGTGGCCTGGAACCACGCGTTTAGCGGAGATCTTTTTGAGTTGGTCGATCACGGCGAGCCATCCGAGCACGCTGCCGTCGATGGCTGGTGTGTGGTCCAGGAACAGTAGATCGGACAGCCACAGGGTGCCGGTTTGTTCGTCCCATACGGTGATGTCGCTATCGGAGTGGCCCACGGGATAGGCGCGCAGCGCTAGTTTGCGATCGCCCAGATCCAATGTCATCGTGTCAGTGACCAGAATGTTTGGCGGAATCATCGCGCTGGTTGCCACGGACTCGCCTAAATCTCGCACCAACGAGCGCGTGAAATTTTGCGCGCGCACCGCCATCGCCTTGGGCAATCGTGTATGCCCAACAAAGGCGGCGCCGTCTTGCTTGAAGGCCACGTTGCCGAACACGTGATCGGGGTGTACGTGGGTGTTGATGACGTAGCACACGGGGAGATGGGTGCGCTGTTTGATGGCTACCCGCAAGCGCTCCCCGACGATACTGCTGCCGCCGGTATCGATCACCGCTACGCAGCGGGAGCCTTGGATGAATCCGATATTGGCTTGATCGCCCATGTTGCTGGGCCCGCGTTCCTCGATTTTGCCGGTGTGTACGAATACACCGGCCGCGATCTCTAGCAGTTCGAAGTTATCGGAAGCGTTGGCTCGTGCCACTAGGGCAGCAAGGCACATCACGATAACGGGGCGAAAGTTGCGACGATTCATTGCAGGATCCGTGGGTTCGATGGGCCATAGTGCCACAGCCGAGTCAGCGGTAGATCGATGCGCTGGGGTAACATCCCCTCCATTACATTGACGGAGAGCAGCGTGGGAACCATTGATCTGAGAAGCGACACGGTGACCAAACCCACGGCGGGAATGCGCGCCGCCATGGCGGCGGCGGACGTGGGGGATGACGTCTACGGCGAGGATCCCACGGTTAACCGGCTGGAAGCGCTGGCGGCCGAACTCCTCGGTAAGGAAGCTGCCTTGTTCGTGTGTAGCGGTACGCAGAGCAATCTGCTCGGTGTCATGGCCCACTGCGAACGCGGGGATGAATACCTGGTGGGGCAGCAAGCCCACACCTACAAGTACGAAGGAGGCGGTGCCGCGGTATTGGGCAGCATTCAGCCGCAGCCTTTGGACAATGAGCCGGACGGCTCGTTGGATCTGAGCAAGCTGGCGCAAGCCATCAAACCTCACGACGATCCGCATTTCGCACGCACACGCTTGCTGTGTTTGGAGAACACGCAAGGCGGAAAGGTGTTGCCGATGGAATACCTTGGGCGTGCCGAGGCGTTCGCGCGCGGCGCCGCTCTGGGGATGCACTTGGACGGGGCGCGTTTGTTCAACGCCAGCGTAAAGCTCGGTATTTCCGCAGGTGAGATCGCCCAGCCCTTCGACACCATCTCGATCTGCCTGTCGAAGGGGCTGGGCGCCCCGGTGGGCTCGCTCCTGTGCGGGCGCAAGGATCTCATCGCCAAGGCACGGCGTTGGCGCAAAGTACTTGGGGGCGGGATGCGTCAGGCAGGCGTACTGGCGGCGGCGGGCATCTATGCTTTGACCCGGCACGTCGAGCGCCTCGCCGAAGACCATGCCAATGCCCACAGGCTGGCTAAAGGTTTGGAGGGCGTCGACGAAGTGAGCGTCGATCCCTGGTCCGCGCACACCAACATGGTGTTTTTGCGCCTGGCAGCGGAGCGGGCAGCGGGGCTCAAGAAACAGCTCGCGGAGCAAGGGATTCTCATCGGCAGTGGCGCGACCGTTCGTTTAGTGACGCATCTTGACGTCAGCCAAGCCGATATGGATCGGGTTATCAGCGCTGTGAAAGCGAGTTTTACCCGGGGCGTGGTGCAGACCACCCACTGAAAATTCCCTGGCCCCTGAGAGCAGACCGCCGCATAGTGCGCCTATAATCGAGGTTAACCTGCGCAGGCGGGTTATGCTCCTTTCATTCTTCCAAGAGGCTCTTCATGCGACGAAACTGGGTGTCCGCGGCCGCCGTGACCACGCTGACCATAGGTCTTTCCATTGCCGGAGTCATTGCCGCAACTTCTGCCGAGGAGGGAAGGCCTGGTCCGGTCCTTCCTCCGCCAAGCCTCTTCGATGAACCCCGCACGGATCAACCCCGCATGGATCAACCCTCTACCCAGGTGCGCGTGGTGGATTCCCCGAGCGGCGTTCCGGCTTCCGCCGTGGTGACCGCCAAGCCCGCGCCGGCAAGCGTCAAGGCCGAAGCAACGTTGCCAGGTCCGGATGCACTGGACGCCCCGCCTGCGAAGAAGGTCGTATGGTGGAAGCCCTGGACTTGGTTCTCCAACCGCGCGCAGCCGGTCATGGCGCCTTCTGAGCCCGTGGCCGCCGAGAGCGTTGCCGAACCTGCTAAGTCCTCCGATGGCTACGCCTTCGATAGCCCATCGAAGATTATTCGCAGTGGCATGGGCACTTGTTTAAAAACCGGTATGTGGGAGTCCTCCGGAGCGGCTGCCGATTGCGGCCGCGTCGTAGCGGATCGGCAACAGCCGGCTACCGAAGCTGCCGTACCGAAGACGGATCCCGCTCCCGAGATGGCTGCGCACAAACCGGCCCCGGCCCAATCCACCGCCCAGAGCGTGCCTCCGCGCCCGGCGGTCGAGGCCAATCCGGTGGTGGTGTCGGCTTTGGCGCCCGAGCGCGAGATTCAGCACAAGCCGTTATCGGAGAGCGATCAGTTCGAAAGCATGCGAATGGAGGCCGAAGCGCGACCAGACGCGGCGGTGGACACCTCGCCGAAGAAGACTGAAGACTCCGCTGCGGCTCAGACGGCAGGCAAGACCGGCAAGCAATCCGACGCCAAATCCAACGCCACCGCCGCACCCAAGAAGGACATGAAAGGCAAGGCGTCGCACAAAGTTGCTCAGGGCGTCGATAAGCCACTGAGCATGTCCGCGGAGGCGCTTTTTGGATTCAAGAGCTCAAAACTGCTCTATGGCGGTAAGCAGCAGTTGGATTCGGTGGCCGAGAAACTTTCCGATGGGGACTATCAAGGCATTCGCGTGGTGGGACACACCGACAGGATCGGCGTCCCGGCGCGTAACAAGAAGCTCTCCATACGCAGGGCCAAGGCGGTGAAGGAGTATCTCGTGGTCAAGGGAGTGGAGCCGGACCGCATTGTGATCGATGGCCGCGGCGCCGACGAACCCATAACGGAACCTCGGCAGTGCGAAGGGCTTTCGACCACGGCGCGCCGTGCGTGCATGGCGCCTGACCGTAGGGTGGAAATCGTGGTGACCCGCGCGTTCGCCAAGAAGTCATCGGACATGCATGCAGGGCGCTGATTCGAACCTAATTGACATCCAGCATGGATAATCGCGCAGGAAACGGCGAAACCCGAAACATGGCGCTGTTCTGCGATTTCGAGAACATCGCGCTCGGGGCTCAGGACGCCAAGTACGACAAATTCGACATCAGCAAGATTCTCGAGAAGCTGCTGGTCAAAGGCAGCATCGTGGTGAAGAAAGCCTATTGCGACTGGGAGCGCTATAAGGCTCACAAGGCGGCCATGCACGAGGCCGCCTTCGAACTGATCGAGATTCCGCATGTGCGGCAGTCGGGCAAGAACTCGGCGGATATTCGCCTGGTGGTGGACGCGCTGGACCTGTGCTACACCAAGGCGCACCTGGACACCTTCGTCATCATCAGTGGCGATTCGGATTTTTCGCCACTGGTCAGCAAGCTACGCGAGAACAACAAAGAGGTCATCGGCGTGGGCGTCAAGCAATCCACGTCCGATTTGCTCATCTCCAATTGTGACGAGTTCATTTACTACGACGATCTGGTGCGAGAAGACAAAGGTGCCAAGCGCGGCCGCAAGCGCTCGACGACCACTGCGAACGCCAAGTCCGCCGCACCCAAACAGGCACTCGCGGAGCCGGAAGACAAAACCCAGCAAGCCCTCGATCTGGTTGTGGACACATTCGAGGCCCTGGTGACCGAGCGCGGCGAGGGCGACAAGATCTGGGGTTCGATGATCAAGCAGGCATTGAAGCGGCGCAAACCAGGTTTCAACGAAACCTATTACGGCTTCAAGAGTTTCAGTGGGTTGCTGGAAGAGGCGCATGCTCGCGGTCTGCTGGATTTGGAGCGAGACGATAAGTCCGGTGGCTATGTCGTGCGTTCCGCCATGGCGGAAGCGTAATTGCCACGCGATCGGCGCCTAAGTTTCATTGACCTGCGGCAGCGCAGCACGGTAACATCCCGCCGCTTTTTGGCTTGACTGTTGACGACGACGTGATGCGCAAACCCCTGGTGGTCGGTAATTGGAAGATGCATGGAAACTTGGCGGCGAACGCCAAGCTGCTGGCGGCGTTGGCCGAGGGTTGGCCGAGCAGCAAACAGGCGGATTGCGTGGTGTGTGCTCCCTATCCCTATCTGTTTCAAGCGCAAGCTCTACTGGGTTCCAGTGACGTTCGATGGGGCGCGCAGAGTCTGAACGCAGAAGGGCAAGGCGCTTTCACTGGCGAAGTTTCGGGCTCGATGTTGCGCGACTTCGGGTGTAAGTACGTGATCGTCGGGCACTCGGAGCGGCGCCAGCTCTATGGCGAAACCAATGATGCGGTGGCGGCAAAGTACGCGGCAGCGTTGTCGCATGGGTTGGAACCGATCCTGTGTGTCGGGGAAACGCTCGCGCAACGCGAAGCAGGGCACACCGAAGCCGTGGTCGCTGAGCAGTTGGATGCCGTCTTGTTGACCGTCGGACCGGCGGGGTTATCGAAGGGCGTGTTAGCCTACGAACCGGTGTGGGCCATCGGGACGGGAAAGACCGCGTCGCCAGCGCAAGCGCAGGCGGTGCACAAGTTTCTGCGAGGCAAAGTAGCGGCAGCGGATGTGGACGTGGCCAATGGCCTGCGCATCCTATACGGAGGCAGCGTCAAGGCCTCGAATGCCGAGACTTTATTCGCTCAAATGGACATCGACGGCGGCTTGGTGGGGGGTGCGTCCCTGCAGTGGGATGAATTTTTAAGTATTTGTTTGGCCGCAAGGCCTAAAGCTAAGGTAGCGAGTTGACGATGTTGCAAGCCATAGTTCTGACATTTCACGTAATCGCGGCGGCTAGTGTGATCGGCTTGGTGCTACTTCAGCACGGAAAAGGCGCCGACATGGGAGCGGCCTTTGGCAGTGGATCGTCGGGAAGCTTGTTCGGAGCCTCCGGGTCCGCCAACTTCCTAAGCCGGTTTACCGCCGTCGTGGCGGCAGTGTTTTTTGTGACGAGTTTGGGGTTAACGTATTTGTCGACCCACAAGCAGCGGCCCACCAGTGTTACGGACGTGCCGCAAAGCACCGAAACGGTTCCGGCCAAGCCGGCAACCGCTCCGTCGACTCCGCAGAATCAGCCGAGCGATAGCTCGCGAGTCAAAGACATCCCGAAGTAGTCCTCGGGGCAACGCCCGGGCGTGGAAAACCGCGTCCGGGCCGTCGTGTTTAGACTTGCCGATGTGGTGAAATTGGTAGACACGCCGTCTTGAGGGGGCGGTGGCGAAAGCTGTGGGAGTTCGAGTCTCCCCATCGGCACCATAAAAATAACCGAGCGTGTGCGCACGCTCGGCGCTGAGGAGGTCCCGGAGGCTGTTGTGGCGGCAGGTCCGTCGCGCGTGACTTTATTTAGGCCCCTGCTATCTTTGCGGCCGGGGCAAGGACTAAAAGTTGTTAGAGCAGTACTTTCCTATCCTGCTATTTATACTGGTCGGCCTTGGGGTCGGCGTGGTGCCCATTGTGTTGGCCGGAGGCTTGAGCCGGCTTACCGGGACCCACAAACCCGATAGCGAAAAGCTCTCTCCGTATGAATGCGGCTTCGAGGCCTTCGAAGACGCGCGCATGAAGTTCGACGTGCGCTACTACCTCATCGCCATCCTGTTCATTCTGTTCGACCTGGAAATCGCATTCCTGTTTCCATGGGCGGTGGTGATGCGTGAGATCGGAATCTTTGGTTTCATCTCCATGATGCTGTTCCTCGCCATCCTCGTTGTGGGCTTCGTCTACGAATGGAAGAAGGGTGCGCTGGAGTGGGAATAGTATTGAACAACTACGGGCTCACCTGCGTGGTCATCTGCGCGCTCCAACTCCTATTCTCCAAGAGAGGTTAATCGCGTGAGCATCGAAGGCGTCCTTGAACGGGGTTTTGTTACCACCAGCCTTGACAACGTCATAAATTGGACACGCACGGGATCGCTTTGGCCCATGACTTTCGGGCTGGCCTGCTGCGCAGTCGAGATGATGCACGCCGGCGCGGCCCGCTACGACTTGGACCGCTTCGGCATCCTTTTCCGCCCGAGCCCTCGACAATCCGATGTCATGATCGTGGCTGGGACGTTGTGCAACAAGATGGCCCCTGCGCTGCGCAAAGTCTACGATCAGATGGCCGAACCGCGTTGGGTGATCTCCATGGGATCGTGCGCCAACGGCGGCGGGTACTACCACTATTCCTATTCCGTCGTGCGCGGCTGCGATCGCATAGTGCCCGTCGACGTCTATGTGCCGGGATGTCCTCCGACGGCGGAGGCGTTGCTGTACGGAATCATTCAGTTGCAGAACAAGATCAAGCGCACCAACACTATCTCACGCGGCTAACCTGCGAACATGAGCGAACGCCTCGACGCATTGATTCAAACGCTGCAAGCGAAATTTTCCTCGAGCATAAGTTCCGCAACACAGTCCCACAATGAAGTAACCGTGGTGGTTCAGGCTGCGGACCTGGTCTGCGTGGCTCGCGCCCTCAGAGATGATGCCGCGCTGAAATTCGAAATACTCATCGATGTGTGCGGCATGGACTATAGCCACCACGGCGATGGTGCGTGGGAAGGCGCGCGCTTTGCCGCCGTCTACCATCTGTTGTCGGTGAGTTTGAATCAGCGGCTGCGAGTTCGCGTGTTCGCGCTTGATGATGATATGCCGATCCTGGACTCCGTCACCGACGTGTGGCCAGCGGCTAATTGGTACGAGCGCGAAGCCTTCGATCTATTCGGCATCGTGTTCGATGGTCACCCCGATTTACGCCGCATCCTCACCGACTATGGCTTCATCGGTCATCCCTTCCGTAAGGACTTCCCGCTCTCCGGTTATGTGGAGATGCGCTACGACCCCGATCAACGGCGCGTGATCTATCAGCCGGTGACCATCGAGCCGCGCGAAATTGTTCCGCGCGTGATTCGTGAAGGAAACTATGCCGATGTGGGAGGCAAGCCGTAGTGGCTGAAATTCGAAACTACACGATGAACTTCGGGCCGCAGCACCCCGCGGCCCACGGCGTATTGCGTCTGGTACTCGAGCTGGACGGCGAAGTCATCCAACGCGCCGATCCGCATATCGGGCTGCTGCATCGCGCGACCGAAAAGCTGGCGGAGCACAAAACCTTCATCCAATCCCTGCCCTACATGGACCGGCTCGACTACGTGTCCATGATGTGCAATGAACACGCATACTGCATGGCGATGGAGCGTCTCCTGGGCATCGACGTGCCGATACGTGCCCAGTACATTCGTGTGATGTTCGATGAAATTACGCGAGTGCTGAATCACCTGCTGTGGCTGGGCGCACACGGTCTCGACATCGGCGCTATGACGGTCTTCCTCTACTGCTTCCGCGAACGCGAAGACTTGATGGACTGTTATGAAGCCGTCTCCGGCGCGCGCTTGCATGCCGCCTACTACCGGCCAGGGGGCGTTTACCGCGACCTGCCCGATCAGATGCCGCAGCACCTGGCCTCGAAGATTCGCAGCGCCGCCGACATCCAGCGGCTCAATGAAAACCGGCAAGGCTCCATGCTGGATTTCATCGAGCGCTTTACCGATCGTTTTCCGAAGTGCGTGGACGAGTACGAAACTTTGCTCACCGACAATCGTATCTGGAAACAGCGGACCGTCGGCGTGGGCGTGGTAACGCCCGAGCGCGCCAAGGCCCTGGGATTTACCGGACCCATGTTGCGCGGTTCGGGTGTTGCCTGGGATTTGCGCAAGAAGCAACCCTATGAAGTCTACGGCCAGATGGATTTCGATATTCCCATCGGCGTCAATGGCGATTGCTACGATCGCTACCTGGTGCGAGTGGAAGAGATGCGTCAATCCAATCGCATCATCAAACAATGCGTGGATTGGTTGCGTAACAATCCCGGCCCCGTGATCACCGACAACCATAAGGTCGCGCCTCCGAACCGCGTGGACATGAAGCGCAATATGGAAGAGCTGATTCATCACTTCAAGCTCTTCACCGAAGGTTTTCACGTGCCGCCGGGCGAGTGCTATGCCGCAGTGGAACATCCCAAGGGCGAATTCGGAATCTACCTGGTCTCCGATGGCGCCAACAAACCCTATCGTCTGAAAATCCGCGCCCCGGGCTTCCCTCATCTGGCCGCCATCGATGAGATGGCGAAGGGGCACATGATCGCCGATGTGGTGGCCATCATCGGCACGCAGGACATCGTATTCGGAGAAATTGACCGGTGAGCGCAACGCTGAGCAACGAATCTCTGGCACGCATCGACCGTGAATTGAGGAAGTATCCGCCGGAGCAGAAAAAGTCCGCCGTGATGTCAGCGCTTGCCATCGTGCAGGACGAGCAAGGCTGGCTGTCCACCGAGACCATGCATGCGGTGGCGGACTATCTCGGTATGCCTCCGGTTGCGGTGTACGAGGTGGCGACTTTCTACGCCATGTACGATCTGGCGCCGCTGGGCAAAAATAAGCTCACTCTTTGCACCAATCTTCCGTGCGCGCTTTCAGGTGCGCGTGAAGCGGCCGCGCACTTGAAGCGATGCCTGGGCATCGACTGGAACGAAACCTCCGCCGATGGCTGCGTGACGCTCAAGGAAGGCGAGTGTTTCGGCGCTTGTGGCGATGCACCGGTGATTTTGCATAACAACAAGAAGATGTTGATCGGCATGACGCCCATCCGCATCGATTCCTTGCTCGTGGAACTGAAGAAATGAAATCCTCCATCGCACCTTTCGATCCCAACGCCTTCGGTCCCGATGCCCTCATCCTGAAGGGAATTGACGGACTCAATTGGCGCCTCAAGGATTACGAAGCGCGCGGCGGCTACAGCGCGCTGCGCAAGATCATCAACGAAAAAATTCCGCCCGAGGGCGTGATCGCTGAGATTAAGAAATCCTCGTTGCGCGGGCGCGGCGGCGCGGGCTTCCCGACGGGGTTGAAGTGGAGTTTCATGCCGCGCAATCTGCCCGGCAAGAAATACTTAGTGTGCAATTCCGACGAAGGCGAACCGGGCACCTTCAAGGACCGCGACATTCTGCGCTACAACCCGCACATCGTGATCGAGGGCATGGCCATCGGCGCCTACGCCATGGGCATTCAAACCGGCTACAACTATATTCACGGCGAAATCTGGGACGTGTACGAACGTTTCGAGGAAGCCTTGCAGGAAGCCAACGAAGCGGGACTGCTCGGTAAGAATATCTTGGGCAGTCGCTTCAATTTCGACTTGTATGCCCATCACGGATTCGGCGCGTACAATTGTGGTGAAGAGACGGCACTGCTGGAATACCTCGAAGGCAAGAAGGGGCAACCGCGCTTAAATCCGCCGTTTACCGCCACCAATGGGGTGTACGGCCG
>JANNFC010000369.1:0-2106 GCA_031379405.1 Betaproteobacteria bacterium
CAAGAAGCAGATCAATCCCTTGAGATTGCCAAAGGAAATCTGAGCGCCGGTCTGGGAACACAGCTCGATATTCTTCAAGCAGCGTCCGATGTGACCCGCACCCGGACCACTCGGTTAGGCGCGTTCTATCTTCACAACGTCGCGCTCGCTCGCTTGGCCAGAGCGTGCGCCCGCGAACCAGAGCAACTCGGCTTTGCCTCAAAAGCTCCAGCGACTTCCGGAAAACCGATCGCCGAAGTGGCCGCACCGCCAAACAAGCTCGGAGGTCCGCGATGAACGCTTTTGGACTGCGGCGGCAGAGCGCAGCGGCGACGCCGCTTTGGCCGAGACGCGTTGCTGCGGATGACGCGACACGACCAGTTTCCACCCGGCTAGAATATGTACCGCGCTATCCCAAAGCGGTGTCGCGCTGCGCTTGCCACCGCACTCCAAAATGGCTCTCCCAAAGCGTCGCTACACTCATCGCGCTAATTGCCTTCTTCGCCCCGAACTCTCCCGCAATCACTCTCGACGCCGTCCTTGCCCGAACCCTCAACAAAAACCCCGCCATTCAGGAAGCAAAATTGGCCCTCGAACAAGCATCAGGCCAGCGATTAGTCCTCCGTTCCACCAGCCTCCCCAATGTGAGACTCCAGGGTCTGGCCGGTGTTCAAGGCGGAAAACGCGCCGGCGAACCCGACGTCCAACCTTTCGGTTTGGCCCGCGGTTTCTTCACCCAACGATTGTTCGATGCTGCGATCCCCGCTTCTTACCGTCGCGGTGATGTAGGAATTCTGCTCGCCCAGCAACGATTGAATGTCGCTGTGGTCGAACAGCTTCACGCCGCGCGCATCGCCTTCTACACCGCTCTTCTCAACAACTCGTTACGTGAACTCGGCGAAGCTCAACGGCAACGTCTTGCCGACAACGTCCGCACTCAGGACGATCGTTATCAGGCCGGGCAGACCGATCGCGGTGCCTTGACCAGCGCAAAAGTACTCGAACGAGAACTCGACCCCCGCATCGAAGAGGTCCGTCGAGCCTATCAAGGAGCTGTCCTGGCCCTGGCCACAATCATGGGTGACAACATCGGCCCATCGGCCACACTCGCTCAACCAGAAGGCAAACTTGGTTTTGTTCCCACCACCTACAACGTGCAATCCGAAATCGATGCCGCGTTGAAGCGACGCCCTGATCTCAACCTCGCTCGGCTCCTTATCCGCGCCGCAGAACAAGATCAAACCATCATCGAGGCCGCCTACTATCCGATGATCGAGGGAACGCTCTCCGGGACCTACATTCCCATCACCATCCGCCGAGCAAGCGGTGGAACACCCAATCGAGCGGACGACATCATTTCCTCCCAAGTAACCGCCGGCGTCGGATACACCTGGCGCGTGATTGATAATGGGAGAGTCGGCGGACAAGTGGCACGCGCTCGATCCGTCCGTGAGATGAATGAGATTTCACTGCACCGGCTCGAATCCAACGTTTCGATCGAATTGCGGCGCATTGTCAATGACTTCCAGGCAACCGAACGGCGGTGGAAATCATTGAGTGCAGCCGTTGCGGGCGCCGAGCAGAATGTAAATGTAATTCAAGAGTCCCTGACCGAAGGACTATCCTCACAATTGGAATTTCGAAATGCCGAAAGTAGTTTCCTCGAAACAAAAGGCGTGCTGCTTTCGACCGTCTACCAACAGAATGTGGCCCGGGCTGAATGGGATCGCGCGACCGGTCGTTATTTTCAGTTTTCCCGGGACACCGCTGGAAAATCGCATTAGGTGCTGGCCTTGAAGCTCCCGCAATCGAAGAAATCTATCTGGCTCGCCTCAGCGGCCGCGTTGCTAATCGTAGGCATCATCTATTTTCTGACTTTGCCCGTGGCAGAGATCACTGTGGTCAGACGTGGCACTGCGACTTCGGCAGTCTATGGCACGGTTCGAATTGAACCGACCCTCGTTGTGCCCGTTCGTGCACAAAACGCTGGCTTCATTCAAATGGCCGAAACCCTGCCTGCCGGACGTGGCTCGATCGGGCGGCCAGTCGAGAAAGGGCAATTGCTGGCCACGATTGCCGACGAAGTGACAGCTCGAGAGTTAAAACAGGCGCGCGTTGACCTCCAGG
>JANNFC010000409.1:0-16141 GCA_031379405.1 Betaproteobacteria bacterium
CCCGCCAATACAGGTTGCCGCTCGCCCGCTGGTGGAAACAATACACCGGCGCGGACGCGCAGGGCGATGTCATCGCAGGTCTCGTTACGGCCGTCATGCTGATCCCGCAGGGGATGGCGTTCGCGCTGATGGCAGGCCTACCCGCGCAAGTGGGGTTGTACGCCAGCATGTTGCCGATGCTGGTGTACGCCGTGCTGGGCAGCAGCAGGACATTGTCTGTTGGGCCGGTGTCGGTCGCTGCCATCATGGTGGCGCAGACACTGCACACGTTACCGGCCGGTACGGATCCTTTCGCCGCGACACTAGGATTGGCATTCCTGTCCGGAGTGATCCTCCTGGCGATGGGATTCCTGCGCCTCGGGCTGTTGGCGAATCTATTGAGTCATCCCGTACTGGCCGGTTTCACGACGGCCGCCGCGCTCCTCATCATCGTCAGCCAACTCCCCGCACTGACGGGAGCCGCAGCGGGCGCGATTTCGCTTTCCACCATAGAAAGTTGGTTCACTCCAGTGCTTTCCCGTCCGCAGACTTTGCTACTGGGTGGCGTGGCTATCGCCTTTCTCCTGATTGCCGGAAAACTCCTACAACGCGTACTGGAGTCCGCCGGTCTCCCGGTGCGCGTCGCTGCGGTGTTGACGCGCACCGCGCCTCTGGCTGCAATCGTCGCGGGCGCTTTGATCGCCACTCGCCTGAATGCGGACGCCACAACGATTGCTACGGTGGGCGTCATTCCAGGTGGCCTTCCTACGCTCTCCCTACCGGCCGGGTTGGAATTGTTGCTCCAACTCACGCCGGCCGCGCTGGCCATCAGCTTGGTGGGCTACGTTGAGAGTGTCTCCATCGCGCAGTCGCTGGCCCATCGCGAGCGCGAAAGAGTGGACCCCAATCAGGAATTGATCGCTTTAGGCGCCGCCAACCTCGCCGCCGGACTGTCCTCGGGCATGCCCGTGGCCGGCGGCTTTTCGCGCACCATGGTGAATAAAGCGGCCGGTGCACGCACGCCCTTCGCATCGATTGTGGCGGCGACGGTGGTGACCATCATCGCCGCCAAATTTACGCCGCTGCTCTCCGGCATCCCGAAAGTAATTCTGGCCGCCATCATCGTCGTGGGTGTCGTGCAACTCATCGACGTGCGCGGTGCCGTCGCCGCCTGGCGCTACGACCGCTCCGACGGCATCGCATTTCTGGTGACCGCCGCCGGTGTGCTGATCCTGGGCATCGAGACCGGATTGGCGTTGGGCATCGTCGCCTCCTTTGCCGGATTGATCTGGCGCGGCGCGCGGCCGCATATCGCGGAATTGGGCCGCGTACCGGGCACGGAGCACTTTCGCAACATCAAACGCCATCGGGTGGAAACACGCCGCGGTGTTGAACTCCTGCGCGTGGACGAGAACCTTACGTTCGCCAACGCGGCTTGGATCGAATCGGTGCTGGAGGAGCAAGTACGAACCCATCCGAATCTACGCCACCTCGTGCTGGTCATGAGCAGTGTCAGCGCGGTGGACTTCACCGCGCTGGGAATGCTGCAACGAGTGATTCTGTCTCTGGCTGAAGCTGACGTGACCTTACACCTGGCGGAGGTGAAAGGTCCGGTCATGGACCACCTCGCGAGCGCGCGCTTGCCCGTCACCCTGGGCCGCGGAAAAATCTACTTGAGTACCCACCAGGCGGTCGTTGACCTGGGCGAGTAGATAGCGTGCAAAAATGGGCGCATGCCTAACCACTCCAAGACTTCCCTTCCCAGATCCTCCGATGCCAGATCCGCACTGGCGCTAAAGCTAGGATTGGTACCCGGTCGAACACTGGTTCTAATCGGCGCTCCGCCCGGCTTCGAGGACCTCCTTGCCCCGCTTCCCGAGGATGCCAAAGTGACGCGCATCGCGCGCGCACCGCTACGACTGGCGATCTTGTTCTGCGGCACTCGCGACGAATTGGAGAACAAGCTCCCCGGCTTGGTGGAAAAACTGCATTCCGACGCCATGCTGTGGGTGGCGTGGCCAAAGCGGGCTTCGGGCGTGGTGAGCGATCTCAAGGAGAATGCCGTACGCGCCACCGGCTTGCTGGCCGGAGTGGTGGACAACAAGGTATGTGCCATCGATGCCACGTGGTCTGGCCTGCGTTTTCAGTTCAGGATTCAAGACCGGCCCAAACGTAATGCAATGGACTCGCCATGAAGGTTGATAGCGCGGCGCCTTCCGCCGTAAGGGGTCAGCGCAGCGCCCGCCGCCGTAAGGAATCAAAGACAAGCGCCGCGACATTGATCGAGTGCTGGCTTGTACTCCTGGCAATTTTCAGCCTCGCACCCAGCGCCTGGTCGCAACAAGAGGAGCAGGGAATCGAGGCCGAACTGATCACGCAAGAAGATCGTGCCTGGTTGCTGGATCATCGCGTGATTCGCGTCGGCGCCGAGATCAACTATGCCCCCTACGAATTCCAGGACGTGCGGGGTCGCTTCACCGGAGTGGTTGCCGATTATCTGGAACTTATCCGGGAACGCTTGGACGCCAGCATCGGCGTGCGCTTCGACGTCAAGCAACTACCGGATTTCAGCTCGGTGGAAGACAAACTCAAAAGGCACGAACTGGACATCGTGCTGGCACTGACTCCCACCAAGGAGCGCGAGGACTTCCTCAGCTTTACCAAGCCCTATTTGCAGTACGTGAACGTCATCGTTACGCGCGACGATTTCCAGTTCGTGACCGGCCTGGCGGATTTCACCGACGAACGCGTCGCCGTGGTGTCGGGACATTCCGCGCAACAACTTGTCGCGCGCGCCCATCCCAACGTCCAGGTCACGCCTTACTCGGACATTCTTGATGCTTTGATGGCGGTTTCCACCGGGCGCGAGTCCGGTCTGGTGGATGACATCTTTCCCATCGTCTACAACATTCGCCACCGGCAGATCGGCAATTTGAAACTCGCCACGCCCTTGGAAAAAGCACTGCAAGCCAAGGGATTCTCCATCGCCGTGCGCAAGGATTGGCCGGAGTTGGTGAGCCTGCTGGACAGGATTCTGCAAACCATCTCGCAAGAAGAGCAACGCGAGATTTCACAGAAGTGGCTGTCGCTGCGCTACGAAAGCAAGGTGGACTACCGCGCCATCTGGACCGCGGTGGCGGTATTCTCGACGCTGTTGCTGGCCGCATTCTTCTGGATTCGCCAACTGAGCAAGCAGCGCGCGGCGTTGGAAGCCGCGCGCGCGGAAGCCGAGGCGGCGAACCGCTCCAAGGACGGCTTTCTCGCCAGCATGAGCCACGAATTGCGCACGCCGCTGCACGCCATTCTCGGGTACGCCGATTTGCTGCGCGAAGACCGCGTGGCAGGCGGCGCGCGCAAGGACGCATTGAGCACCATCGCCGGAAGCGGCCGCCATCTGCTGGCGCTGATCAACGATCTATTGGATCTGTCGCGCATCCGCTCCGGCCATCTGGAATTGCAACCGGTGCCGGTACGGCTGCCCGCACTGCTGGAAGAAATCGCCGCGATGATTCGCATCGAGGCCAACAAAAAACGCCTGGCGTTCGTCTTGCATTTGGCACCCGACCTCCCCGCAGCCGTAGAGGTGGACGACAGGCGGCTGCGCCAAATCCTGCTGAATCTCTTGGGCAATGCCATCAAATTCACCGATGTCGGCATGGTGACCTTGACCGTCAAAAGCAAACCGCTAACGGGCCAGCGCGCGGAGATTAACGTCGTGGTGGAAGACACCGGTGTGGGCATCGACTCCGCCGACACCGAACGCATCTTCGCGCCTTTCGAACAGGCCGAGCAAGGGCGCAAGCGAGAATCCGGCGTGGGCTTGGGACTCGCCATCAGCCACGAGATCGTTCAACGCATGCACGGCAACATCAAAGTTAGCAGCCTACCGGGAACGGGAAGTCGCTTCGATCTGACGCTCACCTTGCCAATTGTCGAAGGTCCATTTGTGGAGCCCATTGCCGCCAAGGAAATTGTCGGGTACGAGGGTCGATCTCGCCTCGTACTCATAGCCGACGACCAAGAGGAGAACCGCAAACTCATCGAGCAGATGCTGCGCCCGATCGGCTTCGACATCGTACTGGCGAGCAACGGAACGCAGGCCATCGCCACGGCACGTGAAACACCCCCGGATTTGGTGGTCATGGATTTGAGAATGCCCGTCATGAACGGGTTTGACGCAGCGGCGCAGATGCAGCGCCTCGTCGGAAATAGTACGCTGCCGATCATCGCCGCTTCCGCCAGCACGGAAGATCTGGCACGCGCGCAGAAGGAAACCACGCTGTTTGCGCATTGCTTGCGCAAACCTTTCCAGGCCGGCGAGCTGCTCAATGAAATTGGACTCGCCTTGGGCCTGCAATGGCGTTATGCCCAAGATGCAACGCCGGCACCTGGCACATCCTCCGCCGAGGCGATGGTCGCACCGCCGGCGGCTAAGTTGCGCGAGCTTCTCGAACTCGCTCGACTGGCAAAGTGGGTCAAGGTAGAGCAAGTAGCCAAGGAACTGGAACGCGAAGATGAACGCTACGCGCACTTCGCCCAGCGCCTTCTGGGATTGGCTTACGCCTTCGACGAAGAGGCCTTGAGCCGCTTTTTGAAGGATCACTTGGAAGTACCTCGCGCGCCATCCGGACAAGTTCATGCCATCCGCCACAGTGCTCCCCAGTGAGCTGATCGGCGCCACGCTGCTCATCGTGGATGACAAGCCGCAGAACTTGCGTTTGGTATCGGATTTTCTTGCCGAACATGGCTTCGAGCTCATGCTTACCCGCAGCGGTGCGCAAGCGCTGGAGAAGGTCCATCTCGCCACACCCGATCTGATTCTGCTCGATCTGCGCATGCCGGGCATGGATGGATTCGAAGTGTGCCGGCGACTCAAAGCCGAACCCAGCACCGCAGACATTCCGGTCATTTTTATGACAGCGGAGGACGAAACCGCGCAGAAGGTCACGGGCTTCGCCTTAGGCGCGGTGGATTACATCACCAAGCCCATCCAGCGTGAGGAATTGCTTGCGCGTATACAGCATCATCTGCAGCTACATCGCCTGCAGAAAGCGCTGTTCTATAGAACTCAGGATCTGGCGCTGAAGAACTCCGAGCTGGAAGCTTATGGTCATACCATTGCGCACAGCCTTAAGACACCGCTGGCGGCGAGTTCGCGCTTTCTGGAGATCGTGCTCAAGTACAAATCGGAGAATCTCTCCGATGAGCAGCGCCATCTGTTGCAGCAGGCAATGACACTGCTCACCACAACGGGTGGCGCCATCGACGCTTTGTTGTTGCTTTCCACCATATCGAACCAGGAGGTCGAACTGCACGCACTGGATATGGGAGCGTTGGCCGCCAAAGTGCTAACCCAACTTGCCGACGTGCGCGCCACCACACACGCATCGGTGAGTCTTCCGAAGACATGGCCGAAGGCATTGGGTTACGGACCTTGGATTGCGGAAGTGTGGCTCAACCTCATCAGCAATGCCTTCAAATACAGCGGCGCGCCGCCACGCATCGAGCTGGGCGGCGCACGCGACGGCGCGCAGGTTCGCTTCTGGGTGCGCGACAATGGCGACGCACTTTCCGAGAGTGATTGCCAGCGCATCTTCACGCCTTTCACACGTTTGCAGCAAGAACGCGCCGCCGGACACGGACTGGGATTAGTTACAGTTCAACGCATCGTCTCCAAGCTGGGCGGTATCGTGAGCGCGCGGCCCATGGACAAAGACGGCAATGAATTCAGCTTTACCTTGCCACCACTGGTCGATTCATGAAAGTTCTTCACGCCGACGATCACCCGATGTTTCGCGAAGGCCTGCGCTTCTTCCTGAAACTGCTCAATCCGCAAATCACCATCCTGGAGGCTAGTAACTTTCAAGGTGCGCTCGACAAGCTCGCGTTGGAATGGCCCGTGGACTTGGCGCTTATCGACCTACAAATGCCCGGGATCAGCGAGCTGGATGGATTCTTCACCATCCGCCGCCGCCATCCCACATTGCCCGTGGTCGTTCTTTCCGGCGTGAGCGATACACGGCTTATTCGCACTTTGTTGGACGGCGGCGCCCGCGGCTACATTCCGAAATTCGCCAACAGCGAGTTGTTGATGGACGGTTTACGCCGCGTACTCGCGGGAGAGATTTTCATCCCCGAGGGACTCTTCATTCCGGCGGCCCAGGCACGCCCGTCCGCATCGGAAGGCGAGACGCTGACTTCCCGCCAGTTACAGATCCTCCCGCTACTGGCCGACGGCATGGCCAACAAACAAATCGCCGACGCGCTCAACGTCGCCGAGGGCACCGTCAAGCAACACATGAAGGAATTGTTCAAGCGCCTCAACGCCCGCAATCGCACGCAGGCGGTGCAAGAAGCACGACGCTTAGGACTGCTGCGTAAGTAGGCTGCATTCCATGCGCCGTGATGCACAAACACACCCTGTGCATGGGTACCAATGTGAGTTGCCGGTGAAGCGATTGACCGCCATAATCGCTTCAATAAATGGCGCGAATAAGACACACAATCCTCCCAAATGTGGATCTGGCAACAATCGGACTGGCCAATATTCCATTGGGACCAAGGAATCCTTGCGCCAACGTTGGCGCGCGCGAGGCTAGCGCAGGGAAAGGTGCTTGGTGCCACACGAATGCTCGATGCCAACCTGACCTTGGAAGCAGTGGCGGCCATCCTGGTCGAGGACGGCATCACCACCAGCGCGATCGAAGGGGAACGGCTGGATCTGGATGCAGTGCGATCGTCGGTGGCGCGCCATCTCGGGTTGCCCACCGCGGGCCTGCCGGTACCACCACGCGCGGTGGATGGTTTGATCGAGGTGCTGCTGGATGCCACTCGTCACTTCGCTGCGCCGCTGAGCGTAGAGCGCCTATTCGGTTGGCAGGCAGCTTTCTTCCCCACCGGCTATTCAAGGTTGCATCCCATTCGGACCGGCGCCCTGCGGGGTGAGGCGCCCATGCAAGTCATCTCCGGTCCCACCGGCCACGAGCACGTTCACTTCATCGCGCCTCCGCGCCAGCAGCTCGAACAGGATCTGAATCACTTTCTGGCTTGGTTCAACTCATCTCCTGTCGATCTGAACGGGGTCGTACGTGCGGGAATTGCACATCTTTGGTTCGTGACACTTCACCCATTCGAAGATGGTAACGGTCGATTGGCGCGTGCGATTACCGATATGGCTCTTTCACAGGATGAACAGCTACCGATGCGATTTTTCAGCTTATCGGCGCAAATTCTGCGCGAGCGAGAGAGTTACTACATCATCCTTGAGCGCACACAACGCGGTGGTGTCGATATCAACGAATGGCTAACGTGGTTCCTCATTCAGGTCGAGGCAGCGGCGACGTCCGCGGAAAGGACGGTCGCCAATACTTTAGCCAAGGCGAGATTCTGGCTACGACATCAGGTCACGGATCTCAACGAGCGCCAGCGGAAAGTGTTAAACCGCCTGCTGGACGCTGGGCGGGACGGCTTCGAAGGCGGGATCAACACCCGCAAGTACATGAGTCTGACTAAAACCAGTCGCGCCACCGCTTACCGGGAACTCTCTGAAATGGTCGAGAAAGGCTGCCTGAACACGACCAGTAAGGGTGGGCGCAGCAGTGGATACGAAATCGTTTGGTAGTGCTCGCGCCCCGTCATTTTCGCGCAGGCGAGATGGGCTACGCCGCCACGACTTCGAGCCGACCGCCGCGACGATGGCGTTCGAGTTTGATGGTCTCCAGCATGGCTATGGCCGCCGTATCGCAATAGGGCACGCGGCTCATATCTAATCGCGTATGAATCGACGGATGCGCGCGCAGATGATTCGCCAAGCCGTCCATCGAGGCGTAAAACAGATTGCCCTTTACGCCAACGCTTTCGAGATCGCCTTCGTGCGTAATCTCCATTGCCACTTTCGATGCGCTTGCCACGAAAAAACCAACGGAGGCGATTGCCGCCACTAAAATACCCGCTTCCAACCCGACAAAAGCAACGGTGAACAGAGTAATGCCGAACACCGCTGCGTCAATGCGGTTGTGCAGGAACAGACGAATTTCTCCGACTTGAATCATGCCGATCCCCACTAGCACCAGAACACCCGCCACGGCCGGCATGGGCAAGTGAGTGAACAAGGGACCCAATCCCCACGCAATAACCACCACGGCGCAGGCCGCCACCAATCCGGATAGCGGTGTCCTAGCTCCCATCTCGACCGCGACACTGGTGCGATTGAAACTACCGGAGCCTGCGAAGGTGGAGAAAAAAGGGCTGGCGATGTTGGATACCGCTTGCGCGAGGACTTCCTTCTGCAAAATAAAAGGGACTTCGCGGGCGGGGTATTGACCCCGCCCTTGACCAAAGGGGGCTACGTACAATTCACTTCGCTCCCTTTGGAAACCCCCGAAGTTTGCCCCCGCGCCAAGAGCGCGGGGAATACGAGTTGATCAGAGAATCATACTTGTAGGGCCGCTAAATGGGGATGTCGCTCGGTTTTCCACCGTTTAGGATTTTGGCGACCTGCTTCGCATTTCTGATAGTCGACTCGGAATTGTTAGGCCCGTAGCTTACGGTACCGCCGAATTCGGCGAATCGCTTCGACATGGAGGTGGCAGGCAGTCTGTACTTCTGCGCCAGCTCGGCTAACTGCTTTGGGTAGGTGTACGACATGGGTGATGGCAAGATAATCAACGCTTGCGATCTTGCGTGAAGTATCTTGAACGCGTTCTCAAAGTCTTCCGGAGAACGCATTTCCTGTACTTGAATGCGCAGGCGGAAAGACGCTGCCACGCGCTCGACGGCCTGCAGGTGCGTACGGCCAGGCCTTGGATCCCAGAGAACAGCGATCTGCTTCAAGTTGGGCACCATGGCGCGGAGCATCTCCACCCATTTGCCCGCGATTTCCCGCGCATCCAGAAAGACGCCCGTGACGTTTTTCCCCGGGTGGCTATAACTGTTCTTAAGTAGAAATACATTTCAGCCTCCGGCCTCCTCCGCTCCCACGAGGTACGCATCCGGGATTTTGAGTTTAAGGGCCTTGATCGTTTTCATGTTGATTAAGAACTCAAACCTCATCGGGCGCTCGATGGGTATTTCCGCCGCCTTGGTGCCCCCGAGGATCTTCGCCACGATGGCGGCGGAGCGTTGCGCGGATTCGGTAAAGTCAGGCCCATAGCTCACCGCCCCGCCCGCCTCGCTGAAGCGGCGCCAGATGGAAATACCAAGCAGCCGATGCTGGCGGGTGAGTTGGCCTAAGCGCGCGCTCTGCGCGTACATCAGAGGCGAAGGCAATTGGACCACGGCTTGGCTACGATTGCGCAAGGTCGAGAGGGCGCGATCGATGTCTTCCGGACCTCGGATCTCGTAGATCTGAAGTGTGATGCCCAACACGCGGGCCGCGGCTTGAAGGCCGTGTACATGCACCTTCCCGGGACTCGGGTCCCACAAAACGGCGACCTTCGACAAGCGCGGGTTGATTCCTTTCAAGATCTCCAACCACTTACTCGCGAATTCGGGTGCATCGAGGAACACGCCGGTGACGTTTTTGCCAGGACGAGCATAGCTTTCCACATACCCCGCCGTCACCGGGTCGGTGGAATAGTCCATCGTCACGATAGGGATGGTCTGGGTGGCGGCATAGGCTGCGTACATGGCGGGTGCGGACGGCGCGAAGATAACGTCGACCTTCTTCCGTGCCAGTTCTTGCGCGCCTTCGGAGAATCGCAATTCCTCAGTACTGGGAAAACTGTAGTCGAGTATGACGCTCTTGCCTGATATCCAACCGCGCTCGCTTAGTACGCGCTCGAATATCTGAAACAATGGCAATGCGGTGCCCTCACGCTGCGCGAGAATGCCTACGTGCGGTATCTTGGTCTGTGCCCAGCAAAAAGTTGCTGAACTTGATGCAAGGAGCAATACGATAGCAAATACTAGGCGGTGCATGACGCGGCGTCTGATTGAGTGAATCCAGTCCTCCAGGACATCCTCATAATAGCTTATGGGTGAAGTCGCGCGTGGGAGGCGTTCCGCTCACAACTGGTGGGATTCGCCTGCGCTTATCCCATCCTACGGGTTTCTCTGCAGCAAGAAGACACCAAAACCACCGGCATCGTCACTGCAGCGCTCTATGGGTGTCCACCCAGCGGCTCGCGCGATTTCATCGAAATGCGCCACGGAGTACTTGTAGGCATTCTCCGTGTGAATGGTCTCATCCACGTTGAAGGAAAAAACCCGGTTGAGCACGCGCACTTGCTGGATTTGCTTGCTGACCAGGTGCATTTCAATGCGGCCGTGCTGCGTGTCGAAGCGAGCTTCATGGGCAAACGCCTCCAATGCGAAGGTGCCCGCCAACTCGCGGTTGATCCTTGCCAACAGATTCAGATTGAATTCCGCTGTCACGCCGCGCGCATCATCGTAGGCCGGAACCAGGACCGCGGGATCCTGTGTGGAGTCCACGCCGATGATCATCCACGCACCCGATCCGAGCAAGTCGCCGACGTTTCGCAACAAGGCACGCGATGGGTCAGGGGCGAAATTGCCAATGGTCGAGCCGGGGAAGAATCCTACGCGAGGGCCTTCCTTAGGCAGCATGCTCAAGGCAGAACGCAGAGCGCGTGGATCGCTGAAATCCGCCACGATCGGCGTGCATTGCAACCCGGGCATTAAGGTTTTCAACTCTCGCACCGAAGCATAAAGAAACTCTTCGGAGATATCCACTGGTATATAACTCCTCAACTGGGACAAGGCATGCAGTAGTAGAGGTGTCTTGCGACTGGAACCGCTGCCAATCTCCACAACCGTGGCACCCACGCCAATATGCGCGGCAATCTTCTCGACATTCGCGCGCAGGATCGCGATCTCCGTTCGAGTCGGGTAATACTCTGCAAGACCCGTGATTTCCTCGAATAACTGCGAACCGCGATAGTCGTAGAACCACTGACAGGGAATGGACTTTTGCATCCCCGACAAGCCATTCAACACGTCGTGGGCGAAACGACTGTCCGGGAGCACATCCGAACGAACGCTTGCGCTCTGTTGCATCACCTATCCTCCGCCAGCCGCACACCGGAAAACTGCCAGCGTTGATGCGGATAGAAAAAATTGCGGTAGGTCGATCGCACGTGATGCTCTGGTGTAGCGCAGGATCCGCCGCGCAGCACGTATTGTCCGTTCATGAACTTGCCGTTGTATTCACCCACGGCCCCCGCCATCGGTCGATATCCCGGATAGGCAACGTAGGGACTCGCGGTCCATTCCCATACGTCTCCGTAGAGCTGTTGCAGGGGACTCTGGGGGTCGCGGGAGGTTGGACAGGGTCGAAAGCGTGCTGCACTTGCAAAGTTGCCTTGTACCGCTTGCGCGGCGGCGGCCACTTCCCATTCGAACTCCGTCGGTAGCCGCTTGCCCGCCCAGCGCGCGTAGGCATCGGCCTCGAAGAATGAGATATGGCATACGGGTGCGTCGGGTTCGACAGCACGCTCGCCGCACAATGTCATCTGCCACCAGCGAGTGTTGCGCTGCGTCCAATAAAGTGGTGCATGCCATTGCTCTCGCTGGACGCATACCCATCCGTCGGAAAGCCACCATGCCGGATTGTGATAGCCGCCGGCTTCCACAAAGGCGAGCCACTCACCTTGGGTCACCGGTCTGGATGCCAACGCAAAGGGGCGCAGTAAGACCTCGTGCTGAGGGCCTTCACAGTCGAACGCAAAACCGTGTCCCGTGTTGCCGACGCTAAAGCGCCCACTTTTAAACTCCACCCAGGCGAGCGGCGTCGAGGCAGATTCGGACATTACTTCAGGTGTAGATCGGTAAACGGGCTTCAACGGATTCTGCGCGAACAGGTGCAACAAGTCCGTCAACATAAGCTCTTGATGCTGTTGCTCGTGATGGATCCCGAGCTCGATCAGAAATGACAACGCCTCGGGTAGTGGGTTCGGCAGCGAATCGAACAAAGTAGCTTCGATGTGTGCGCGGTATTGTTTTACCTCATCCAAAGCGGGACGAGTGAGCATGCCGCGTCGCGGACGCGGTTGACGCGGACCGACCGTCTCGTAATAAGAATTGAACAAGTAACGATAGCGTGCATCGAACACCCGGTACTCAGGCACGTGCGGTACCAGCAAAAATTCTTCGAAGAACCACGTGGTATGAGCCAAATGCCATTTGATCGGACTGGCGTCGTCCATGGATTGCACCGTGACGTCGGCATCGGATAGTCCATCGATCAACCGGAGGGATTGCTCTCGGCAGGCCTTCAACCGCACTAGGCTTTCTGGGCAGGAATGTTGATATTGCAAATGACGCAAGGCCATGACGATAAACCTCCGGAAGGCGCCGTCCCCGTCGATGGCGGCGCAAGAATAGTTTTGTTAGTCGCAATGCTTTTTACTAGCTTACCCTTTCTTGATGGAGATTGCGCACTACTTATAAGTGAATGTCAGGGACGTCGTCATTCGGTCACGCAGACACTTAGGGTGCGCGTGCGTACCTCGGTGCGTGGAACGCACCCTACATCCGGCCGACGGAAGGCGCTGCGCTTTTCCGCCCGATGTGTGGCGCGCAGAGGCAACGATCAGGGATAGAGCAGTATCGCGCGACGTTTTTCGCGCCAATCATCTTCATCTGGCACTGTCATCGCATCCAGGTCGGAGGGTACCGCGTCGGTATCGTCGACCCATTGGCGCAGCAGCTCGCTGCCATTGATTAGGTCGATGGCCAGACGCCCGCGCTCGTACTCATAGGCAAAATCACGCCACAGTTCATAGTCGGGTCGCATGCGGCGAATGGCTTTGAACGCCAGCACCTGCAAGCGCCAGGGCCGGAATGCAAGATGATCGTAAGCAGGATCCTCGACGTGGATCTGCACGCCGGCGCAAAGCTTAGCGGCGTGCTTGTGGAATGTGGGTTCGAACCAGCACGCTCTCAGGACGCAGCCGCGCAACCATTGCGGAGCCAGCGCGTGCATCTCGGTGATAAGTTTTCCCGCATTCAGATCAGGCGCGCCGAAGAGTTCCAATGGTCGCGTCGTGCCTCGCCCTTCGGAAAGTGTGGTGCCCTCGAGCATGACGGTGCCGGCATAACAGCGCGCCATCCATAGGTTAGGGGCGTTGGGGCTCGGGTTGATCCAGGTGCGCTCGCCCAAGGGCCATCCGTAACCGGGCGCTTCTTCGGGCCGCCAGTCGAGCATGGGGATGACGCGATATTCCACGTCCAGGTGCAAGGTGTTGATAAACCAGTGACCCAGTTCTCCCATGGTCAGGCCATGGCGCATGGGAAGGTCGCCCGCGCCCACAAAACTCTCCCATCCGGAGCGCAGTCGCAATCCTTCCACCGGACGCCCCACCGGATTGGGGCGATCCAACACCCATACCGATTTCTTGGCTTTCGCCGCCTCTTCCAGCACGTAGCGCAGGGTCGTGATGAAGGTGTAGATGCGGCAACCCAGATCTTGCAGATCTACCAGCAACACGTCGAAACTATCCATCATCGTAGGGGTGGGACGCCTGACCTCGCCATAGAGACTGAACACGGGAATGCCCAGGACCGGATCGCTGAAATCCGGCGACTCCACCATGTTGTCCTGCTTGTCCCCTCGCAAGCCGTGTTGGGGGCCAAATGCTGCGGTGAGATTGATCTCGCCTAATTGCGCCAGCGCATCCAAAGAATGCGTCAGATTGCGCGTTACCGATGCCGGATGCGCCAGCAAAGCGACCCGTTTGCCCGCCAGCGGTTTGCGTAACTCGCGCTCTTCCAATAGGCGTTCCAGGCCCCACCTCATGCGGTGCTCCCTTCGAGCGACAGCACAAAACCATCGCGGTGATGAAAATCCGGTTTCCCCGGCGGATGGGCCAGCGCCCAATAGGAGACCTGACCATGGCAATCCTCTATCACGGCAGAAACTGCCATTCTTATTGGATAGTCCTTGAGTAACATTCCACTCTCAACCATGACTTCCAGAGTCAGGCGATGCGCATCGCGCGATACCGAAATACTGGGTGCTTGCTCTAGACGGATCGCCTTCATGCCTTCCCGGTATGCACCGAATCCATAGGCGGCCCATTCCGAAGAAGGCGAAAAATTCAGCTCGCTGTAGCGCCCAGCGTGGTTGTCCTGTAGAAAAACTTCGAAACAGGTATGCTGCCAGAGCATGTCCGCGTGGCGGCTCGGGCGCGCGACCGGAATGCGCAACCTGGATACCTCGCCTTCCAATCGATAGCGAAGCTGAAGGCGATCGTGAGCGCAAGCAATCGCGCTGACGACGATGCCACTCACATAAGCGGTCGGCGTATCAGGGTGACAACTGAGCGTGGCTTCAGGCATGACTTATTGTAGCGGCAGCGTTCGGCTATCATGTAGCCACAACTACGAGGAGACCAACATGGAAACCATACTTTCAAGCGGCGACTACAAGTATCGTGTGGACAATACCTGGGGCAAGCTGCCCGAGGGTTGGGGCTATCGCGATGTGGTGGGTGTCGCGGTGGATAGCAAGGATCTGGTGTACGTGTTCAACCGTGGCCTGCACCCGGTTATCGTCTACGACCGTCACGGCAACTTCGTGCGCTCATGGGGCGAGGGACAGTTCTGGCGCGCACACGGCATCCACATCGGGCCCGACGACGCGGTCTACTGCACCGACGATCATCACCAGACTATCCGCAAGTTCACCACCGAGGGTAAGCTCCTGCTTAGCATCGGCACCCCCGGGCAGCGCGCGCCCTACATGAGCGGCCTGCCGTTCCATATGTGCACGCACACGGCGCTCTCTCCGGAAGGCGATATCTACGTGAGCGACGGCTACGGCAACGCGCGCGTACACAAGTACTCGCCCGATGGAAGACTCTTGTTATCCTGGGGCGCACCGGGCACGGATCCCGGAGAATTCAACATCGTGCATAACATCTGCTGCGACGACGATGGCTGGGTCTATGTGGCCGACCGGGAAAATCATCGCGTGCAAGTGTTCGACAACAACGGCAAATACGAAGGGCAGTGGAATAACCTGCATCGTCCTTGTGGACTGTTCATGCCGCGCGGCAAACAGCCGCTATGCTTCATCGGCGAACTTGGGCCGCAGATGGATGTGAACAGGAACGTCCCCAACCTCGGCCCTCGCATCAGCGTGTGCAATCACCAGGGCAAAGTACTCGCCCGCTTGGGTGCCAAGCACGGCGGAGAAGGACCGGATCAGTTCATCTCGCCGCACGGCTTGGCGATGGATTCGTATGGCGATTTGTATGTCGGTGAAGTGTCGAATACTTTCTGGGGGCTTCAGGGTGAGTTGATTCAGAACCCGCGTGAGTTGCGTTGCCTGCGCAAAATGACTCGGGTTTTGTAATTTGAATTGCTTGAGGATCAAGACCACCACATTGACCATGGACACATCCGACCTACACTATCTCGAAATCAGTGAGCTTGCGCACCTCATTCAATCCCGCAAGCTATCACCAGTGGAGGTCACGCAAGCACTGCTCTCCCGCATCGACAGACTCGACGGGCGGCTCCAGTCATTCGCCTTGGTGACCGCGGAGCAAGCGCTGCAACAAGCACGCAAAGCCGAGGAGGAAATCACACAACGCCGCTACAAAGGCGCGCTACATGGGGTACCTATCGCCCTCAAAGATCTGTGCTATACAAAGGGCATCACCACCTCGACGGGCACGCCCGTGTTCCGCGATTTCAAACCGGCGTTCGACGGCACTTTGGTCAAGCGGCTGCACGACGCGGGAGCCATCTCTCTGGGCAAGCTACAACTCACCGAGGGTGCCTTCGCCGATCATCACCCTTCCATACCGCCACCGGTCAATCCGTGGCACGCGGACCATTGGTCCGGTGCATCCTCTAGCGGCTCCGGTGTCGCCACCGCCGCCGGCCTGTGCTTCGGATCCATCGGCTCGGATACCGGGGGCTCCATCCGCTTCCCTTCGGCTGCCAATGGCGTCACCGGCCTGAAGCCCACCTGGGGCAGAGTGTCGCGTTATGGCGCCTTCGAACTGGGGGCATCCTTGGATCATCTCGGCCCCATGTGCCGCAGCGCTACGGACACGGGCATCATGCTGGGCGCCATCGCGGGCGCGGATCCCGACGATCCCACCGCCAGCCAGAAGAAGGTGCCGGACTACCTGGCCGGCAATGATCGCGAGTTGCGCGACGTTCGCATCGGAATCGATCAGCGTTACATCGG
>JANNFC010000425.1:0-2260 GCA_031379405.1 Betaproteobacteria bacterium
GGGAGAGGGGACTCCGACGCCCCTAACAGCACCTCCAGAAATTCCTCCGCTTCCTCCCGTCCCAGCGGCGCGAGGCGCAGTTGCGTGTAATACGTCTTCTGGCCCCACTCATGGCGATACTCGGGACGGTAGTTAGTGAGAAGCAAGACCTTGGCGCTGGCCACACTCTCACTGAGGACATCAAGAAATCCCTGGGTCTCGCCGTCGATCCAGTGCAGGTCTTCAAAGATGAGAATGAGGGGTTGGTTGAGACTCTCGCGCAGGAACAGTTTCTTGAGGGCCTCGAACGTGCGTCTGCGGCGAATCTGCGCGTCCATCTGCTGTAACGGCGAGGGACGCTCTTCAATACCGAGCAAGGCAAACAGATAGGGCAGCGTGTCTTCCAAGCTGCGGTCGAGCATCAACACTTTGCCCCCGACTTTCTCGCGCCGTTTGCGCTCGTCATCTTGAGCCTGAATATCGAAGTAGCTCTTCAGCAACTCGATCACCGGCAGATACGCCGTGGCTTTGCCGTGCGACACCGAATAGGCTTCCAGCACCAGACAGCCACTCACAGAGAGCAACTTAAATTCATAGAACAACCGCGACTTGCCTAACCCCGGCTCGCCCATCGTCCCCACGATCTGCCCGTGTCCGGCTTTGGCGTGCTCTAGCGCCCGCTGGAGCTGCTCCATCTCACTCTGCCGTCCGACAAACCGGGTCAGTCCTCGCCGCGCCGACACTTGTAGCCGCGTGCGTAACGCTCCCACACTGAGCACTTCGTAGATGGTGAGGGGTTCCTCGACTCCCTTGATCTGCGTGAGTCCCAAATCCTTGAAGGCAAAGTAGCCGTCGGTCAGACTGTGGGTATAGGCGGAGACGACGATGGAGCCGGGAGTGGCCAACTGCTCCATCCGCGCGGCCAAGTTGGTGGAATGGCCAACCGGCACGTAGTCGGTGTGGAGATCATCCTTACGAATCGAGCGCACCACCACTTCGCCGGTATTGAGGCCCACGCGCATCGCTAACGACGCGCCTTGCTTAAGCCGCACCAGATCCGAGTACTGTCGCAGTTCTTCCTGCATGCGCAAGGCCGCGAAAGCCGCCCGTTGCGCATGATCCTCATGCGCGAGCGGCGCACCGAACAACGCGAGGATGCCATCGCCCAACGCTTGCGCGACATAGCCTTCGTAACGATGCACGGCATCCATCATGATCTGCAAGGCCGGATCGATCACCGCACGCGCTTCCTCGGGATCCATCCCTTCGAGTAGTGCGGTCGAACCTTTCAGATCCGCGAACAAGACGGTAATCGTCTTGCGTTCGCCGTCTTGGGACGCCCGTGTTTCGAGTGCAGCCTGCGCTTGACGGATTCGATCGGCGAGGTGTTTGGGGGTATAGGACGCGGGAGTTGGACTGGGATTTGGCTCACTGAGTGCCAGAGCGCTGGGCTCCCCGACCCACACCAACACCTTGCCGCCTTCATCCTGGGCGACTCGGCGGCCTTCAATTAATTCGTGCTTGAGATCGTCAAACGTCTCGTCATCCAGCTTAAATTCCCGCAATACGGCGCGATAAGTCATGCGCCCGTTCTTTCTAAGCAACTGTGCGGCTTCGTCTACCAGTTCTGAAAAGCGCATGATACCGCTCTCGATCCGTCAAAAACCCAGCCAGTCATGCCACCGCCCGCAAGTTGAAATAGGCATGAATAAAGTCGAACGGCACCTGTATTTTTCTATCCTCGCGCAGGACCAATCCGCAGTCCTCCAACTCGCGAACGCGCTTGATTTTGCGCTTTAGGACCCTGGTCGAAATTATCTTGTCGACACCGAGGGTGTTCCTGAGCGGCCGAATGTAAAGATAAATTCGACCAGGGTCCATAGTTCGCGTGCTAAGCCTCGCATACTGCTCGGCCCGAGATTCTGCGGATATACGGGGACACGACACCTGGATATACGGGGACACGACACCTAATTCTGGGCAGATAAAGTATCGTGTCCCCACATTTCTCAAAGTGGAATATGGGGCCGGGGTTGAAATAAAGACCAATGAGGTCCGGTTGGCGCTGGGAATTATTTCAACCCCGGCCCCGAAACCTCCCCTAACATCAGGTTTCGCATAGCACCTCCTGGCGGAAAATGTCTGCCGAGCCTGCGTGGTTCAGCCGTATTTTGAAAAGCGCGCCCCGTTAAGCTAACGGCTTACGCAATCAAATTAAGCGAGGATGATGGGAGGGCATTGCGGGCCTTCGGGATAGAACGATGTGTAGACGGAGGAGCGG
>JANNFC010000446.1:0-1525 GCA_031379405.1 Betaproteobacteria bacterium
AGTTCTCCGATGACGCAATCGCAACCGCATTCATCGATAAGCACGGCGAGGACCTGCGCTTCGTCGCACCCTGGAACAAATGGCTTCGCTGGAGCGGCCAACGTTGGGCGGAGGACCGAACAATTGCCGTCTTTGACCTAATCCGATCGATTTGCCGGGCGGCAGCAGATCGGGCGTCAAGTGAATCGCTATCGCGACGGCTCGCTAGCGCAAAGACCATTTCAGCGGTGGAGCGGATCGCGCGCTGCGATCCGGCGATTGCGATCGTCCCCGAGGCCTTGGACGCCAATTCTTACCTCCTAAATACTCCGGCCGGCACCGTCGAACTCAAGACAGGAACACTGCGATCCTATCGTCGGTCGGACCTGCTTACACGGGTTACCTCAGTAGCTCCGTTAGCGGGTTCCACGGCCGCCTGGCGCGCTTTCCTTAAAGACGTGACCTGCGATGACTCCGACCTGGAGGATTACTTGCAGAGGCTCCTAGGGTACACCCTGACAGGCGATGTTCGAGACCATGTGCTCGTGTTCTTCTATGGCGTCGGCGCCAACGGCAAAAGCACCCTACTGGATCTTGTGCTGGAGGTGCTGGGCACCTATGCTAAGCAGGTTCCGAGCGAAACGTTGATGGAGACCCGCGGCGACCGACATCCCACGGACATCGCGAATCTGATGGGCCTAAGGCTCGCGATATCTTCGGAATTGGAAGAAGGGGAGCACTGGGCCGAGGCACGTATCAAACAGCTTACCGGGGATGCAACCTTGACCGGCCGATTCATGCGCGGTAACTTCTTCGAATTTCGGCGTACCCATAAGCAGGTCATCGCTGGAAACTCGAAACCCTCCATTCGAGTGGTGGATGAAGCGATGCGCCGACGCATTCACCTAATCCCGTTCAATGCGAAGTTCACGGGCGCACAAGTTGATCGGGATATGCCATCAAAACTTCGAACTGAGGGACCGGCAATCATGGCTTGGTTGATTGAAGGTTGCCTGAAATGGCAAGCGGGCGGCTTGGCCCCTGCGGCAACGATTGCCCTTGCAACCGAGGATTACTTGGACATGCAGGACACCCTGGGGCTCTGGCTCACCGAGCGGTGCGACACGTCCGAGGCATCGGCGGAGACACGCAGCGGACAGCTGTATGGCAATTACCGTGAATGGAAAGACGTACGCGGCGAGCGCCCACTTTCGCAGGTGCGATTCTCGGCGCAAGTAGAACAACGTTACGAGAAACGCCGCGAAGCGTCGGGCCATGTGATTTTCAAAGGTGTGAGGATTCGATGAGTCCACTGACCAAGCCTCCGAAGGGTATGCGGGTTATGGACGTATGGGCATTCCGAAGGCTCCGAAGGGTTGCTCGTATAGTACGTTCACGCGCGCGCGTGACGGGTATACCGGGAAAGCCTTCGGACCCTTCGGAAATCTAGGGGCGGTACTAAAAGGCGTGAGGCGCGACTCTAGACACCCCAATCTGGCAATTTCCGAGAAATCCCCAATATGAAAACACAACGCACTGTGCCTTT
>JANNFC010000500.1:0-12781 GCA_031379405.1 Betaproteobacteria bacterium
ATCGCCCAGTGCATTCAGCCCCATCACGGTGATGATAATGCAAAGCGTCGGCAAGGCCATCAACCACCACGCTTGGTTCACATACGGACGGCCCTCCTGAAGAATGCTGCCCCAGGTCGGAACTTGTGTCGCGGACAAGCCCACAAACGCCAGTATCGCCTCCACCACGACGGCAACACCCATCTCCAAAGTGAAGAGGGTTATCAGCAACGGCATGACATTGGGCAACATCTCCGTGGTGAGTATTTGTCCAGGCGTGAGCCCGATGCTGATGGCGGCGGCGACGAAGTCCTGCTCGCGCTGCACTCTCACCTCCGCGCGGACCACCCGGCAAAAGCGCGTCCAGTCGATCACCGCCAGCGCGATGACAACCGTGTGCAGACCCGCGCCCAGCAATGCCGCCAACACGATACACAACAGCACCGAGGGGAAACTCATCCAGATATCCACCAAACGCGAAATCATACTATCGAGCCAGCCGCCGAAGTATCCGGCCAGCAACCCGAGCACGCTTCCAATCAACCCCGCGCATCCGGCGCCCAGCACCGCCACGACGAGGGCGGTACGCGCTCCGTATACCAAACGGGAGTACACATCTCGACCCAGGCTATCGCCGCCAAGATAGGCACCGCTTGCGGGCTGCATCCAAAACGGCGGCGCGAAGGTATTCGCCAGATCCTGATCCGTGGGATCATGACTTGCGATCAGAGGAGCGGCTAGCGCGACGAGAACCAATGCCAGCACAACCCCGGCACCGAACAGCAGCCGTATCCGCTTCAATTCACCCTCGCACGAGGATTCAGGGCGGAGCACGCGATGTCGACCAGCAAGTTGGTTAAGATGAATAGCAGCGCAAAGGTCAGCACCAAGCCTTGAATCAAAGGCAAGTCACGCTGGATGACCGCGGCGATCGCCAGATTACCCAGGCCGGGATAGGCGAAGATGTGCTCGACCAAGACCGTGCCGCCAACGAGGAAAGCAAACTGCACCCCGGTGAGCGTAAGAGTGGGAATCAGCGCGTTGGGCAATGCCACCCTCCGCAACACCCGGCCTTTTGAGTAGCCCTTCGCGCGCGCCAAATACACATAGTCCTCGTTCATCGCCTGCATCAGCGAGCCTTTCAACACCCGCGCAAGACTTGCCATCAAGGGCAACGCCAACGCGAGCGTGGGCAATGTGAGGTGCCGCAGAATATCGAAGGCTATCGCAAAGTCGCCGCGCAGCACGGCTTCCGTCAGATGGAAGTTAGATGTGTATTCAAAGGAGAGCGCCGGATCGACCCTTCCGGTAATGGGAAACCAAGGCAGCAGCACGCCCAGGCACAGCATTAACAACAATCCCCACAGAAAATCCGGAATCGCCTGTGCGCAGCCGGTGACCCCGTCAATCAGCGGCTGCAGCCATCGACCTTGAAAATATACCGCCGACAGCGCTAGTAACAAACCCGACAAGCACGCAAAGATCATCGCCAGGAACACCAGCTCGAAGGTGGCGGGAAAGCGTGATGCGATGAGCGCTCCCACACTTTCGCGCAAGCTGATGGACGTTCCGAAGTCCCCTCGCGTCAGATCCTTCAACCAGACGCCGAACTGTTCCGCCATACCCTTGTCGAGCCCGTACAGCGCGTACAGTCTCGTCACATCGGCCTTGGTTGCACCTGGCGGGATCATCATCGCCACGGGATCGCCTGGAACCACGCGCATTAGCACGAACACCAGCACGGCCACACCAAACAGAGTCGGCACGGCCCAGAGCAAACGGTGAAGGAGATACCGATGCATCAATGTTGTCGAATCTCGCGAAACGCGTTGATATCGCCCGACCTAAGGTGGGTAAGGCGCGGGTTCATCGCGCCGTAACCCGCCGCGCCCCTGCATGAAATTCACCGAGGATTGCGATGCTTCGCATCTTATCCGCCCTACAGAGGTTTCACTACGCGGGCTTCACGGATTGCACTGGAACACCGCCGGCGACATAGGGCGTGACCTTCAATCCTTTCTTGTGCACGATCGGCTGCATGTACTGAATCAGGGGAATCACATACGCCTGTTGTGCGAAGTAGCGATCCGCCGCTTTGTAGCCGGCAATGCGTCTGGCTTCGTCCGATTCACTCATCAGGTCGACGATACGTCGCTCCACGTCAGGACTCTTCCAGGCGGCGAAGGGACCCAGCATGGACGCACCCGTACAAGTGGAAGGATCTCCAATGGCGTTACCCCAGTTATAGAAAGCGGCGGGCGCCAGTTCGCCACGCAACAGTAGTTCGAAGTGTCGAGCGATGTCGTAGACCTCGATCTCGGCCTGGATGCCGACCTTCTTCCACATCCCGACCACGGCCTGGATCATCTCGAAGTCCTTCGGTTTGTAGCCGCGCGTGGTCTGGATTACGAACTGCGCGGGCCTCTCCGGTGAGTAGCCTGAGGCCGCGAGTAATTGTTTGGCGAGCGCCGGATCGTATTTCACACGCGTGGTCGCATCGAAGGCTGCGTACTGCGGCGCCTGCATGGTATCCACCGGCACTGCGTAGCCGCGCATCAATTGCTGCACGATGGCCTTCTTATCGATGGCGTGGGCCGCTGCCTTTCGCACATTCGCATCCTGCATCACGCCCTTGTTACTCAGAAAGATGATGCCGATGTCGGATACCGGCGTCACCACGCCCGCCAAGCCTGGCTTCCTGGACAAGCGTTCGTATTCATCGAAGGGTACTTCCAAAGTGACGTCCGATGACCCGCTCTCGATCTCCGCCACGCGCGCGCTGGCGTCGGGCACGAACTTATAGATCACCGTTTCAAAGGCCGGCTTCGGCCCCCAGTACTGGTCGAAGCGCTTGAGTCGTACAAAACCATTGCGCTCGAATTTCTCAACGCGATAGGGGCCGCTTCCAATGGCTTTCTCATCCCAGTGCTTACCCGCATCCGTGAACGCTTTCTCCGGAAGAATGTAGGCGGTAAGAAAGGCCAACCATTTCAGCACGGCAGGATCAAACTGTCGCAACTCCGCCGTCAAGGTGTCGCCGCGCAGTTGAAAATTTCCGAGCTTGCTCCAGGCGAACTGCATGGGGTTTCCGCCCGCAGGATCGCCCGCGCGTATAAGCGACCATGCCAGATCATCCGCAGTGACCGGCGATGCGTCGTGCCACAGTGCGCCCTTGCGGATGGTCAATGCGATGCGGGTCTTGTGCATCTGCCATTCCCATTTGTTGAGAATGCCGGGACGAAAGGAAAGATTCGGATTCTGATCGATGAACGGATCATAGATCGCCTTGTAGATCGACTGCACCGTCGGATTCGCACTCTGCGGACTGTTGGTCGGGTCCAAGCCGGGCAACGGGGTGTGATAGGCGATGGTCAGCGTGCTCGAGGCAGCGTGAACCGTACCGTTCAGCCCAAAGAACGGCGCGGTAATGGCTGTGGTGGCACCCGCTTCCAGAAAGCGGCGGCGGCTCATTGAGGTCATACGGGAGGCTCCGTTGTCAAGGTTTGCTACGCACAGCCTGCATTGCTCACCGGGCGCTCGCGCCCGGTGAGCAATGCAGGCTAGTGAGAATACCAGATGGCGAATAGGGTATTTTCCCTTGAATGCCGTGCCCACCTGCCGTTAATACCTGCCGTTAATCTAAGTCGGCGGAGCCGGAAGCAAAACAGGCGATACTGTGCGGCCAAAATGCATGTTACGAACCAGGGGTGTCGCTCTTGTATATCCCTTGAGGAGAGTGTCGTAGCATCATAATCTTCGCCAAGTCTGTCCACGTGTGGCGCATAAGTGCCCGTCTCCTATCCCCCGTCTCCTATCCCCCTTCTCGGAGCACCGACATGCCGAATGTAGTACCGAACGCAGCATCGCCCACCCGGGACGTTTTGGAACTGATCGGAAATACGCCCATGGTGCAGATTACGAAACTCGATACGGGACCGTGCCAGCTATTCGTCAAGCTGGAAAATCAGAATCCGGGCGGTTCCATCAAAGATCGGATCGCTTTGACCATGATCGAGGCGGCGGAGCGCGATGGGTCTCTTCCGCCTGGCGGCACGCTCATTGAGGCCACGGCAGGCAACACCGGGCTTGGACTCGCCTTGGTGGCGGCGCGCAAGGGATACCGGCTGCTGCTGGTGATTCCCGACAAGATGAGCCAGGAGAAGGTATTTCACCTGAAAGCACTCGGCGTGGAAGTGGTGATGACGCGTTCCGATGTGGGTAAGGGGCACCCCGAGTACTACCAGGACATGGCGCAGCGACTGGCGCGCGAAATCCCCCATTCCTTTTACGTCAATCAGTTTGGCAATGCGGCCAACCCGAAGGCGCACGAGGAAAGCACCGGCCCTGAAATTTGGCGGCAGATGGACGAAAACTTAAACGCCGTCGTGTGCGGTGTAGGCAGCGGGGGAACCATGACGGGCCTCACGCGTTTTTTTCGGCGTGCGGCGCCACGGGTGAAGATGGTGCTTGCCGATCCGCAAGGCTCGGTGCTGACGGACTATATCAAGACCGGAAGGATGGGTCCGGTAGGCTCCTGGCTGGTCGAGGGTATCGGTGAAGACTTCATCCCGCCCATTGCCGACTTGTCCGGTGTCTCGGAAGCTTTCTCCATCAGCGATGCCGAGAGTTTCTCTACAGCGCGCGCCTTATTGCGCGACGAAGGCATTCTGGCGGGGTCCTCCTCCGGTACACTGGTGGCAGCGGCGCTGCGCTATTGCCGCTCGCGCACGCAGCCCGAAAGGGTGGTGAGTTTTATCTGCGATAGCGGCAACAAGTACCTGTCCAAGATGTTCAACGATTACTGGATGCTCGACCAAGGTTTCATCCAGCGCGATCAGCACGGTGACTTACGCGACCTGATCAGTCGCCGGCACAACGATCGCGCGGTGATTACCTTGGCACCTGGCGACACGCTACTCGCCGCCTACGGCCGCTTCAAGCTCTACGACGTATCCCAATTGCCGGTGCTCGAAGACGGCCGCATCGTAGGCATCATCGACGAATCCGACGTGTTGTTGGCGGTGTTGAAGGATCAAGCACACTTCCAGGACAGCGTTGGCGATCGCATGAGCACCAACTTGGTGACCGTCGATCCTGGAAGCTCCGTGCAATCGCTGCTCCCACTCTACGATGAGGGTAAGGTACCCATCGTGGTCGACAACGGGAGTTTTCTCGGCCTGATCACCCGCATCGATCTACTCAACTACCTGCGCAGGAAAATGAGGTAACCATGGCAAGCCACGACAAACCGCAAGGATTCGCCACCCGCGCCATACACGCCGGACAACCCCCGGACCCTTCCACGGGTGCTGTCACCACGCCGATTTACGCCACATCCACTTATGTGCAGTCGAGTCCCGGTGTCCATCAGGGGCTGGACTACGCGCGTACGCACAACCCGACTCGCTTCGCCTATGAGCGTTGCATCGCCGACTTGGAGTCGGGACGTGAGGGTTTCGCCTTTTCTTCCGGCATGGCGGCGATCGCCACGGTGCTCGATCTGCTCGACAGCGGCTCGCATGTGGTGGCGCTCGACGATCTTTACGGCGGTACGCGACGCTTGTTTGAACGGGTGCGTCGGCGCTCGGCGAAACTGGACTTCACATACACGCCCATGCAAACGCGCGCGCAGATCGAGGAAGCGTTGCGGCCGGACACGCGCATGATCTGGATCGAGTCGCCGAGCAATCCTCTGCTCAAACTGGTCGATCTGGACATGATCGCCGAAATTGCCGCTCAGCGCGGCATCCTCGCCTGCGCCGACAACACTTTTGCCACGCCGTGGGCGCAACGCCCATTGGAGAACGGATTTTCCATCGTGGTGCATTCCGCGACGAAATACTTGAATGGTCACTCCGATATGGTGGGAGGTGTGGCCATCGCACGCGACGCCGGGCTATGCGAGCAACTGGGATTTCTTCAGAACGCCGTGGGCTCTATTCCCAGCCCCTTCGATTGTTTTCTGGTAACGCGCGGATTGAAGACGCTCGCCGCGCGCATGCGACAGCACAACGAGAATGCACAGACCATCGCGCAATGGCTGGAGGCGCATCCCAAAATCGAAAAGGTCTACTACCCCGGATTACGCAGCCATTCGCAGTACACCCTGGCGCAGCGCCAAATGCGCGGTGGCGGCGGAATGGTGAGCGCGGTGCTGAAGGGCGGCCTTGATGCATCGCGCCGTTTTTTGGAACGCTGCAGGATCTTCGCGTTGGCGGAAAGTCTCGGTGGCGTTGAAAGCTTGATCGAGCACCCGGCGATCATGACGCATGCTTCGGTGCCCACGGAGGTACGCGCGGAACTGGGAATTAGCGATGCGCTCGTACGCTTATCCGTAGGGATTGAGGACGTTGAGGATTTGATCGCCGATCTGGAGCAAGCCTTGCATTCATAGACCCGCATCGTAGAGCGGAAAAGTGTAGCGCCTTCCGCCGTACGCCATTCGCCCTGCGTGCATTGCAATCAAGGGAGGGAGGGAGAAGTGTCAAGCACCCAGCATCGCCTCGACCGCAAGCCCAATCGACAACACCTCGAGATCCGCCCCAGGACGGCCAACAAGTTGCAACGAGAACGGCAATCCCGGCACCCATTCATCGCATGGAATGCTCAGCGCGGGCAAGCCGGAGAAGTTGAACGGGCCGGTCAGCCGCGTCATCGCGCCCGGAGTGGGCATTCTGCGCCCGCCAAGCTCCACGAAGCGAATGCCCTTTTCAGCCGGAACGATAGGTAACGTTGGCAGCACGAACACTTCGCCAGGCTTGAGCGCGGCGATGAGATTGTCACGCAGTTGCCGCCGTAAACGCTGGGCGTTGATATAGTCCATTGCCGCGATGAATTGGCCGATCTCCAAGCGCACACGCACATCCTCTCCGATACGATCTCCTGCCGTTTTCAACAGCTCCCAATTCGCCTGACAGCCCTCGGCACACAGCGTTACGAACTGCACGCTGGCAGCCAGTCGAATGTCGGCGATAGCGCGATCTTGAATTTTCGCGCCACCGCGTTCCAGTTTCCCCAAGACCCGTTCGATGGCACTCGCGGTGGCCGCATCAAAGTGATCGAAAAAGTACGGCGTAGGTCGCACCAAACGCAATTGATCCGCTGGCGCAATGTTGCCTGCGCCATGCTTTAGACCCGCCATCACCTCAAAGGCCAACGCCGCGTCGCTCACGGACCGCGAGAGCGGGCCGATGTGATCCAGCGACCACGCCAATGGCAACACGCCTTCTCGGCTGACTTGTTCGTAACTGGGCTTGAATCCCACCACCCCACAACAAGCCGCGGGAATTCGAATGGAACCGCCCGTATCGGTACCCACGGTGATGGCAGAAAGCCCCGCCGCCAATGCGGCACCCGAACCGCCGCTGGAGCCGCCCGGCACACGCGACGGTGCGATCGGATTGACCACCGCACCAAAATGCGGGTTGGCGCTGGTGACGCCATAGGCCAGTTCATGCAAATTGGTGGTGCCAATGACGAGTGCGTCGGCAGCGCGAAGCTTGCCCGCAACCACCGCATCGGTCTTGGAAATTGTGCCGGGCAATGCGCGCGTGCCCCCTGTAAAGGGATGCCCTTTTACGCGCATCAGATCTTTTATGCCCACCGGCACGCCGGCCAGCGGCCCCATTGCGTCGCCACGCGCCAGTTTTTCCTCGAGCTGCTTTGCCTGCGCGAGAACGGCATCGGGATACAAACTGATGAAGGCGTTCAATCCCTGCTTTTGTTCGGCGTTTTTCAGAATGGCGTTTGCCACTTCCACGGGAGAGAGTTGTTTGCGCTTAACCCTGGACGCGATGTCCCAAGCGGAGGCGAAACACAAATCCGAGGTGGCTTCGTTCAATGGCGCGTGGGTTCGCATCTTGCCGGCTTGCAAACGCGCGACAGGCGGCAATCCGAGAGGTTCTTGTTCGCTGTGCTGCTTGATCACCGGGTCGATATCCGCCACATGCATGAGTACGCGCTCTTCCCAAAGCGCGATGCGCTCGGGGAAGTCATATTCGCGAGCACTTGTCACCGCTGCTAGCAGTTCCTTTAATTGCGGCTGGCTCATTGCGTTCTCCCTCATTGCGGTCTCCAGTTTTAGTCAGTATTTTCGAGTGTCAGCGCACGCAACGCGGGCGAACGGAACTCACGTATGTACAACACCAGCACCACCCAAGTGGTCACTAGCATGAACACCCAAGTGCTAAGAATCCACGACAGGGCGGCCAACCCAAAGTAGTAGGCGCGCAATCCATAGTTGAAACTCTCCGCCGCCAAGGTGGACAGGGTGGCCGAGCGACGAATGAAATGCACCTCGCTTTGAGAATCATCCGTGACCTTGGGCGCCGCGCCGACCAATATGGAACTAAACCCGAACAGGCGTAGCGCCCAGGTAAATTTGAAGAAGGCGTACACGAAGATACCGATCAACAGCGAAATCTTCAACTCCCACGGCTGGCCGGACAAACGCGAGTGGAACGGCAACCCTTGCACCACCAAGACGATCTTGTCCACGGTACCCAGCATGGCAAGTAAGCCACCTAAGATAAACAGTGTGGTCGAGGCGAAAAAGGTCGCGCTATTGGACAAAGTGGTGAGAATGCTGGTGTCGATGACTCGCAGCTCGCGTCCGATGAGGTTGGTCCACCAATCGCGCCGGAACTGCGCCATGACGGACATCAGACTGGGATCGGACTTCGCTCTCACGTACGCGTAGCGTTGATAACCTGCCCACAGCGCAAAGAACCAAAGCAAAGAGAAGGCATCGAATGCGGTTAGATCGATGTACTGCCAAACATAGAATTTCTGCATGGGATCGCTCAAAGAAAAACGGTGAGCACACCGGTATAACCGTAGAGTCGGTTGTGCGAGATCTCTCCGTTGCCGAAGAATCCCACCAACGGTACTTCGCCCAGATGGTCCCGAATGATGCGAAGTTCTTCGGAATCCTCGCCGAACAAATTGGGACCGCGTCCCAGACAGGAGTAGTACACCGCGCCACGCGGCGCGCGATACAACCCGGACTTGATGCTACGTAACATGCGCTCCAGGTCGTCGCTGGCACTGGCCCTGTCACGCGTGCAGAAAAAAATGCCATCGCCCGTTTCCACCGTATCCGCGAGCGCTACCAATTTGCGCGCCGAGTCGATACCCGCCAGGTGTCTCACCAGATAATCCTCCGTGTCCGATCCTTTCACCGGCAATCCGGCGAAAACATGCTGACCGATGCCCTCGAATTTCGCGGATAGGTTGGCACCTAGATCCTCGCGTAACACCTCCAGCGCCGGGCGATCATCGATGCTGACGAGGATGTTGCGATAGGCTTTTGTAATGGTCCGGCGCGGACCGATGGGCGCGCAACCTTGCGTATGGCGTGTAGCGATCACCACATCATCGGAGAATGCAACGCCGGACACGCCGCCCGCGACCACCTCCTGCGCCAACTGCACACTGGTGCTTCGGGAACTGGTCAAAGCCCCCACCACGAACCCGCTTTCCAATTTGCGTGACAGCTCCCGGATGATCGGCGCCAGTTCGGCGGTGGCCGGATCGGCATGCACGAGGGCAAAATTGGGCAAGCCGCCGTCGAATTTAAGAGGCGTCAGCGCCACCTCGCGCGCCGACTTGAAGACCGGCAACAGGGAGAAATGACGCTCATCGAAATCGCACATCATGATGGCCAGGGCAGGCATGTCGAAGTACTCCTTGCCGTTGGCGCAGATACCCACACCCACCGTGCCGACCCAATGCCGAACGCCCGTGGCCGTCGTCAACTCAGCGCGGAGATCTGCCAGATCAGCGGCAAAATGATCCGTCGCGTACACGAAGCCCAGGTTGGCGCCAGTCGCTGGCAGATGACATTGCTCGAGACAGATCGCCAGCGCTTCGCGCCAAGTCTGGGCGCTCGCATGGCCATGGGCAAAGGTGGGGCTGAGCGTTTGCGTTTTCATCGGGCAATCCGAAAAGGCGCAAGGAGGCAGCGCCTGGAGTCAGGGATTGTACTCAGTGCCAGCGCTATCGGGGTCTATAATCGATTCCAGACCATTCCAAAGGGCTCCCCATGAGTACGACTCTCGCACAACCCCCGCTGACGACGGAAAAGATCTTGCTACGCCGCGATGACGGCGGAGTTACCACGCTCACTTTGAATCGACCTAAGCAATACAACGCGCTCTCGGAGCAATTGCTGGCTGAATTGCAGAGTGCGCTGGAAGCCATTGAGCAAGACCCTTCGGTGCGAGTAGTCGTGATCGCCGGCGCCGGGCCGGCCTTTTGCGCGGGTCACGATCTCAAGCAGATGCGCGCCACACCGCGCAAAGCCTACTACGACCAATTGTTCGCCCAGTGCAGCAAAATGATGCTCACGCTCGCGCGCATTCCGCAGCCCGTGATCGCGCGCGTGCATGGCATTGCCACTGCGGCCGGTTGCCAGCTGGTCGCGCAATGCGATCTCGCCGTGGCATCGGACAACGCCAAGTTCGCCGTGTCGGGAATCAATGTCGGCCTGTTTTGTTCCACACCCAGCGTAGCGCTGGGCAGAAATCTCCTGCGCAAACAAGCGATGGAAATGTTGCTCACAGGCGATTTTATAGACGCCCCCAGCGCGCAGCAGCGTGGGCTGGTCAATCGCGTAACGTCGTTGGAAGGATTGGATGCCGCGGTCCAGGATCTCGCCAACCACATCAAGGCCAAGTCTGCCGTTGCCGTGACAACAGGAAAGAGAATGTTCTACAAGCAACTGGAACTGGGGTTGGAAGGCGCCTACGCCTATGCCTCCGAGGCGATGGCCTGCAATATGATGGCGGAGGATGCCGGTGAAGGGATCGATGCTTTCATCCAGAAACGAGATCCGGAGTGGAAAGGCAGGTAGCGTCCAACACCCCCTCAGTTCGACCCTCCACACCGGATCCGCCCGCACCAAAATTCGCATGGCATGCCGCCTGCTTTTCAGCCTCTGGAATGGAGGATGGCATGCTTTCTTGGATCAAGCTCAAACGCTCCGATCACCCGCTGGACGATGCCCTTGAGGCGAAGCGTGCCGCCGAGACACTCGCGAATGCGGAACCGTTTCACGCCCTGGGACAAATCTCGGCTTATCTCGACGCCATCAAAACCGCCGACAAGCTGCGCCCTTTGCGCGGCGTGGAGATCGTCGATCTGCTCGATCGCGCCGCGCGCGTGCCTCAACGCCGGCTGAACTATGACTATGTAATGCTTGGGCGGCGGCTCACAAGGTTTCAAGACAACCGCATTTGGTCCACCGCTTATGACTATTGGACCCAACTGGCGGAGGCCTATCGCTTCTGCCTGAGTGCATACGAAGTCGGTGCCTTCGGCTCGCAGGCGCTCAAACCCCATCTACCCAAGATCATCGCTCGCACCACACGGGCGCGTGGACAACAACTCAAGTGGGCGTTGATGCGCTATGACGCGGTCGATCTCAAAATTTGGGAAGACCTGCGCAAGCTCTACGCGATGGCTGAGGCATGTGGCGTCCACCAAAGCCAGATACAGCTCTACCGAGCGGGCCAGCAGGACTCCACCGTAGAACGGGAGTTCCTACGCGTGTTGATGCTCGCCGTGTCGGCGCCCGACGCCCTGCTCCCCATTCAGATCGAGGTGGCTGATCGATTGGTCGCTCACTGCGCGCAGGGCTTTCAGGTTCAGGCAAGATTAAACAAAGAGTTGCTGTTCGCCTTCGATCTGGCCACGCCGCAAGCGCCAAGCCGCATCTCGTCGCGCACCAAGACGTCGCCTTCGCTGCGCTATTTCGGCGCCACGCAAGCCGGAAAGAACATACTTACGCCGCTCATCACCAGTATCGCTCACTACAAGCAGGTTCCCCGCGAGATCAATCTGGGCATTCATCCTTCCGTGGAGGCAGTGCTCGACACGGTGCAGCATCTGTCCAAGCACTGGTCCATCGAACCTCCCCGGCGCTCGGCCATTCGCAAGCGTCGGTTAGAGAAGGTTAGTGTGGTACACGACTACGAAGAAGTGGTGGCGAATGCCGGTGGTTTGTTCCTGGAATACCCCTTCGTCAGCAATGACGAACCCTGGATTTTGGAGAATGAAGGCGGCGATGGTGTCGGCGCCCTGGTTGCCAAACCGCACGGAACTTGGATGCGCGCGGGCAGCCTCATTGCCATTCGGCGCGAGGAATGTGTGTCGTGGTCCGTCGGTGTACTGCGGCGCATCAGCGCGGATCGCGACGGCAATCGTCAGGTGGGCATTCAGACCATCTGCGAGGGCGGTACCGCCGTCACTTTGTTCCCTGTCTCCAGTGCGAAAGACAAGCCCAAAAAGCGTCACGAGGTTCGCGACAACGCGCTATCCGAAGAAGGCGAAATCTGCGTCCTGGTGCCATCACCGGAGCAAACCAATTCAGGACAAGCCACGCTACTGATTCGACAGGGCCTCTATGTTCCAGCTACCGAAGTTGAGATGCGCGCTTACGAGCAGCGTTATCTGCTCATGCCCTTGAAGATCCTTATGCGCGGCGAAGACTTCGAACTCGCCCAGTTTCGGATTAAGGCGCTGTCGTAAGCCACCGGACAATCCGTTCGGTAAACATCCTTAACGCGCCAGCGGCAAGCCCTCGAGCCGGGTATGTAGATCCGCTGCCAGCCGCTTCACCGCGCGAATCCACGACGGATCGGTGTTACCTCGCAAATCGACTGAGCGCGTCAACACAAACTCCCCGCTCTTCACATCCTTGATTCCCGCGTTGACGTTGAGAATCAGGTTGCTCACTTTCTGCACCCAGCCCACGAGCACGTAATCGGCCCCAGCCTGGCGCGCGATTTCGATCTCGCAGCCG
>JANNFC010000530.1:0-3462 GCA_031379405.1 Betaproteobacteria bacterium
TTAACCGATCCGCCCTTGCCGCATGACCACCTCACCCCACCCTATCCATCAGGAGGGCACCGGATGAGCGCCAAGCGAACTACCCCCCCATTGTCCCGATTGTCCCGATTGTCCCGCCGGGCATTCATTGCCAGATCGTCCGCCGCCGCGCTCGGTGTGATGGTCTCAACCAAAGCCGCGGCCGAAGACCTGGTCCCGGAGTGGATGAAGAAGCAAGGTCGGCCCATCGTCGATCCGCCGTACGGGCAGCCTTCGCCCCATGAATTTCAACTCGCGCGGATCCCTTTTTCCACCCGGCTGCCGCCCACCGCGAATGCCAGCTTGACGCCGTTGCAACACCTGCACGGGATCATCACACCCAGCGGTCTGGTGTTCGAGCGACATCACGCCGGTGTGCCCGAAATCCCCCCGGAACAACACCAGCTTCTGGTGCACGGTCTGACGCGACGCGCGCTAAGTTTCAGCATGGAAGACCTGATGCGCTTGCCGTCGGTGTCGCGCCTGTATTTTCTGGAGTGCTCCGGAAACACGCTCACGGAGTGGAAGGGACGTGGCGAGACCGTACAACATACGCATGGCCTGCTGTCGTGCTGCGAGTGGACCGGCGTACCGCTCACGGTCGTTCTGCAGGAAGTCGGCGCCGATCCGAAGGCGCAATGGATTCTGGCGGAAGGCGCGGACGCCGCCGCCATGACGCGAAGCATCCCCATGTCCGTCGCCATGCATGACGCCCTACTGGTGTACGCGCAGAACGGCGAAATGCTACGCCGCGAGCAAGGTTATCCCCTGCGACTGTTTCTTCCCGGCATCGAAGGCAACGCCAGCGTCAAATGGCTGCGCCGCTTGAAGCTCTCCGCCACGCCGTTCATGACGCGAGAGGAAACCTCCAAGTACACCGATCTCCTGCCCGACGGCCGCGCGCGCCAATTCAGCCTGGTGATGGATGTGAAGTCGGTTATCGTGCGCCCCTCCGGAGGACATGAAATTCCCAAACCGGGCTTCGTCGAAATCCAGGGTTTGGCGTGGAGCGGTTACGGCCGCATTCGCCAGGTGGAAGTGTCCACCGATGCAGGCAAGACCTGGCGCGAGGCTGCGCTGCAAGACCCCGTACTTTCCAAGTGTCTGACGGCCTTCAAGCTGGCGTGGCGGTGGGATGGTAGTCCCACTACCTTGCAAAGCCGCGCCATCGATGAAAAGGGAAACGTGCAACCCACCCGCGACACCCTGATCGCGCAACGCGGACTGAATTCTTTCTACCACTACAGCGCCATTCAGAGTTGGCGTATCGACGCTAACGGCAAAGTGGAGAACATCCATGCGTAACACCGCCCTCCTCTTGCTAATGCTATGCATGCCCGCGCACTCGCAATCCTTAGGCGTCGGCACTCAGCCCACGGCGCAGATGCTGCAAGCGTGGGACATCGACATCCGCCCCGATGGCGCGGGATTGCCCGGCGGCCGTGGCAGTGTGAGTGACGGACGTGAGGTCTACGTTAAGCGTTGCTTAGCCTGCCACGGCGTCAACGGCGAAGGCGGACCGCAGGATCGCCTCGTCGGCGGACGCGGCACGTTAACCACCAAGGCTCCGGTCAAAACCATCGGCAGCTTCTGGCCCTATGCCACCACCTTGTTCGACTACGTGCGCCGCGCGATGCCCTTCGATGCACCACAGACATTAAGCAACGAGGATGTATACGCCGTCGTGGCCTACCTGCTCCATTTGAACGAAATTGTTGCCGGCGAAGCTGTGATGGACGCCAACACCTTATCCAAGGTGGTAATGCCGAATCAGCACGGATTCTTCCCAAGCGAACACTAGGGCGGAAAAGCGCAGCGCCTTCCGCTGTAAGGCAAGTGCGAAGGTGTGCAAGCGCACCCTATAGATTTGCATTCAACAACGCTGCGAGACGCCGCCCCGCACGCGCCATCTGCTGTTGAGCCATAATCCAAAATCGTTGCATGTCCTCAGCGCGCAATACGATCGTCCGGTCCGCGCGCGCCTTGGGCAGGCGAGAATAAATCTCCTCCACGGCGATGCGATGCGATTCATTCGCCCAATGCATCACGCTGTCGCCATGCCACGTTTGCTCGTCGCGCAAGGGATGAGGCGTCACGGGAATACTTTGCCAGCCGGAAAAAAACTCCCCATCCCACACGCGGTGGAGATTGCTACGCATGCCGTCGAACTCCACCATCGTGTCATTGCCGCCACGATCGCTGCCATCCCCACAATGTAAGGGCTGATGCAAGTCGCCGACGAAGTGCACGATAAACTTCAGCGCCTCGCGCCGCTGCGAAATATCGAGGTCCCGGTCACGCAAGCGTATCAATTGTTGCTCGATGGCGCCCACTACACAGGCGCCATCGGGACAATCGCGATAACGGTCGAATCCATCGGCGCGACGCGGAATATTGACGTAGTGCCAAGGGCGCGTCTCCGGTCTCACGGTAGTGATGCTATCCGCCCAGGACGCGTTCGCCGCCAACGCAACCTCGGCCGGCTCGCCAAATAGTTGCTCAATCCGCCGCTTGGCTTCCGGCGTCAGATAGGGCAACTCCACCTGCGCCACCGTGCGATGGCCCTCCAAATTCCACGCTCGCGCCGAGTGTGCGTAGCAGAAAAACAAAGCGGCAAACGCTATCAGCGCCAGCCTCACAGACTGGCGTTTCGCACCCACCATCTCGTCAATCCTGTTCATCCTGTCATTAAAAAAAATAGAGACTGGCCTCATCCGCAGCAGAAATCCAGATGGGAGGGTTAAACGCTTACCATACATCTCCAATCCATGTCACGGATGTTTAGAGCTACATCATGAGCAGCATCAACATTTCTTTACCGGAATCCCTGAAAAATTCGTCGATGCACAGGTCACCTCGGGACGCTATACCAGCGTGAGCGAGTAGGTGTGTGAGTTAATCCGGGAGGACAAAAACGCAGACTGAAGATGCGCTGGAAGCGCTATTGCTCGAGAGGTACATATTGATCAGGAACGAGCTGAATATGCAGCGAGAACAACCTTCCCCAGCTCCTCAGCCACCTGATCGTTGTAAGCCTCATATCCCCTCACAAGGGCATGGGACGGGTCGTTCTCTTCCGGATCATGGACAATCGCAATGTCAACATACTGAGCCGCCGCCGTCTTTGCATCACTTACTTTAAGGAGCGCGAACTTGGACTGTCCACCGACTTTCCGTCCCTTTCTTTCTAACAATTCCCGCAAAGGCGCATCTGCCGCTTCTGGAATCGAGTTAGCGAAGTACTCAACCCAATTAATCGACAACCCATCCTCATAGCGGCTTTGCTCCACCAAGTACCTTATCCTAAAGGCTGCCGGATCGATGAAATCGCCCTCCGTCCACGCTTTCTTGATGTGCCGGAAGAAGTGATGAGCGTTGTCGAGCTCGGCCATCATCACACGAGGGAAACGCCGATCATCTTGGCGAAGGGAATCAAGCGTTCGG
>JANNFC010000590.1:0-2086 GCA_031379405.1 Betaproteobacteria bacterium
CTTCCATTTCTTCAGGAGCCAACACGTCGTCGTTACGGAGAGGGATAATGGGATACAGTTCAAGCGAAGACATGTGAATCAGATGAGCTCGACGGTGAAACGGGAATCCCCTCGACTAGAAAGCTATGCACCTCTCGATTCGCCGCTGCGAGGCTCATCACCGAACGATCACGGATCAGTTGATCAATGGCTCCAGAAATGGCTTCCGGTAGGAGGGAAGGATTCAGACACTCAAGTGCGGCACGGAGACGAGGAACCAAGACCACCTCGCCCTTTGTCTCCCGCCCAAGTGTACCTCCAACACCAAAGACTTCTTCCAGTGCTGACACCGTCTGCCAGCCCATCTCAGAGAAAAGCTGGATGGCAGGCTGTTCGACAAGGGAGTCTTCAGTATAAGTATGGGACATTGCTTAGAATTAAATGGGACTTGAATTTTCCATCAAACGGGCTGATACTGTGAACGACTCATCTACCATGTGTAGAAGGAGCATACGGAGCCGCCTTGCAGCAATGCCTGGCGGCTCTAGCTTTTTCGAGAACGACGAAACTCTTCTCGCTCCCGCTCAAAGTCCTTCCGGCGCTGTTGCTTTGCCCAATAAGCTGTTTTCAAGAGAAAATATCCAGTCCGTTGCGCCAGCACCACGGCAAAGTTCTCTTGCTCATGCCAAATCACGACATGGGTATTGCCGCCACGTTTATTTTTCCACCAGCATACGTCTTCATGGCTTGTCGCATGTTGGATGAGCCACGCCACCCATCGAATCCGCTCGCATCGCCGGATGTCGGGAATTCGCTCTTCCTCGCGTTCACCCTCTGAAATCAGGTGCCAGAAACTATACCCCTTGTTCTTCGTTGGCGGCACATATCTCGATCGAACAGGCACGCCGCCGAAGGTCAGGCCAGACCGGACAATCGTTTCTAGATAGATCTCGTAGAGTTCTTCCTCATAAGGGTCCCACTCACCATGGAAAGGAAGCAATTCTGGCAGACTCATTCCACGGCCTGCGGCGTCCACACAAAGACATTGAACTTCTTTTCGGACGGAAGTGTGCTGCGGCGTAGACTGAAGCCTGACTTAGCCTTTATCCTTTCGATTAGCGCCTGTTTGGCCGGGCTTGTCTGAAGTCCACGGTGTAAATAGCCAAGCGCCCCGATCAACACGTCAGCAAGCTGTAGTTGTTCGATCTCATGCGAATGCACTTGCTGAATCCACTCAACCATCTCCTTGTTGAAGTCGTACTGGGCATTCGCCAAATAGTCGTGCAACTTGGTGACCTTCTGCTGACTGCGCGTGTCTTTAATGTCGAGGTAGATGCGATAACGGTTGTCAGATTCAAAAATGACCTTCAGCAGCTGGAAGTACATCTTGTAGTAGAAATCGTCGTGCGACTGATTGAACATCGAATGATCCAGCTTGGATTTATCCGGAATCACGATCCCTCTGAAATGCAGCCGAGGATCGGAGAAGAACAGGTCAATCAGCGCCAGATAAAAGTCCAGTTTGGCAGGCGACACTTTGGTCCATTTCACCTCAAAACTCGATGCGAGCCCGTGCGTTGTCTTCAACTCACGAATCGCTCTGGCAATCGATGCTCGTTGCGATTCTGGACACCACACCGCACCCAAGACCATGGCCGACTGACGGTCATGCTCAAGATGGCAGGACTCATCGCAATAGATGTTGAAGGTTTCGCTCATGCGATCTCCTGAGTGGCAAGTGTATCGGTATCGAGAAGCTTAATAGCCCCCGACAGCAGCTGCGGGAGCAGCAGGTCGCGGGTGCGGCGGAGGTTCTCGGTTTGCTTTGAAAGCGTGTTTGCTACCGTTCTCATGGGGTGCGCGAGTGGTGCAAAACGCTTCTGCAGTGAATCCGGAGGTGCAGGGATCTCAACTTCCCCGATCACCGTACGACTCAATTCTGTCTGCCCTGTTGCCCCAATGCCTAACCGCTCAAAGTCCTCCTGTTTAAGAAGTAGCGCGCATCCGAAGAAATCAATATCTGTGTTAGCTTTTGGACGCACAATGGTCACATGGGTGTCCACCGTGCATTGATCGAGGTCCTCGTAAACTTGGGCGACCCGTCCCA
>JANNFC010000597.1:0-2268 GCA_031379405.1 Betaproteobacteria bacterium
GAAAGGATGGAGCAGCAGCAGAATCTGGTCAAACGCCCAGGCAGCAGACGCCCGGGTCTCGGCCTTGGCGGAATCATCATCACCGGAGAGAATGGGCTTGATCAGCTCCACATACCAGTCGCAGTAGACATTCCAGCCAAACTGGTAGAGGGCGGCTGCGGCCTCGTTGTACTTGTGTTCCTCAATGGCGCGGGTGACGGCGGCTTTGGCGCGGCCGGCTTCTCCGGCAATCCAGCGGTTGACGGTGACACGCGCCGCCACCGGATCATGGTTGGCATCACGGGCCACGCCGTTCATCTCGGCAAAGCGTGCGGCGTTCCATAGCTTGGTTGCGAAATTGCGGTAGCCTTCAACGCGCGCTTTGGCCAACTTGATATCGCGCCCCTGGGCGGCCATTGCGGCAAGCGTGAAACGCAAGGCATCAGCGCCGTATTCATCGATGAGGTCGAGGGGGTCAATCACATTGCCCTTCGACTTCGACATTTTCTGGCCCTTTTCGTCACGGACCAGCGCATGGATATAAACCGTGCTGAACGGCACTTCTTTCATAAAGTGCAAGCCCATCATCATCATGCGGGCGACCCAGAAAAAGATGATGTCAAAGCCGGTGACCACCACATCCGTCTTGTAATGGCGCTTGAGCACCGGGGTCTGCTCGGGCCAGCCAAGGGTGGAGAACGGCCACAGGGCCGACGAGAACCATGTGTCGAGCACGTCTTCATCGCGCGTGAGTTCAACGTCCTTGCCAAACTTGGCCCGCGCTTCTGCTCTGGCGGTTTCCGCGGTTTCCGCGACAAAGATTTCGCCATCCGGCCCATACCACGCCGGTATCTGATGCCCCCACCAAAGTTGGCGCGAGATGCACCAGGGCTGGATATTGTTCATCCATTCGAAATACGTCTTGTCCCAGTTCTTGGGCACAAATACCGTGTCACCCTTCTCCACGGCGGTGATTGCGGGCCTGGCCAGTTCTGCGGCGTTCACATACCATTGCTCGGTGAGCATGGGCTCTATCACCACATTGGAACGGTCGCCATAGGGCTGGGGGATGACCTTGTCTTCCTTGCCCCTGAGGAATCCCAGTTCCTCAATTTCCTTCAGCACCATGTCGCGCGCCGCATAGCGGCTCTTGCCGGCATAACGCTCGGGCACATGGTTCTCCGGTGTTGCGATCATCCGCGCCTGCGCATCCATCAGTATGATGAGCGGGATATTGTTGCGACGCGCCACTTCAAAGTCGTTGAAGTCATGGGCTCCGGTGATCTTCACCGCACCCGTGCCAAATTCCGGATCGGGGTGCTCGTCGGCAATGATGGGAATGAGCCGCTCGGCAATGGGCAGCCGCACCAGCTTGCCCACGAGTTTTTTGTAGCGCTCATCGGAAGGATGCACCGCCACAGCGCCATCGCCCAGCATGGTCTCGGGCCGTGTGGTGGAAATCACGATCTCCGAGATGCCGTCGACCGGCCCATCGGCCAATGGATAGGCGAAGGACCACATGGCCCCTTTGGTTTCGCGCGTTTCAACTTCAAGATCGGAAATCGCCGTCAGCAGAACCGGATCCCAGTTCACCAGGCGCTTGTCCTTGTAGATCAGGCCCTCCCTGTAGAGCTGCACGAAGACTTTGAGCACCGCTTTGGACAGCCCTTCATCCATGGTGAAGCGCTCGCGGCTCCAGTCGCAGGACGCGCCAAGGCGGCGAAGCTGGCGGGAAATCGTGCCGCCTGATTCGTCCTTCCATTCCCACACGCGCTTGAGGAAGGCCTCACGGCCCATGGTGCGGCGGTCGGTGTTGTTTTCTTTCTTGAGCAGGCGCTCCACCACCATCTGCGTGGCGATGCCGGCATGGTCGGTGCCCGGCTGCCACAGCACGTCGCGGCCGCGCATGCGCTCGAAGCGCACGAGAATGTCCTGGATCGTGTTGTTGAGGGCATGCCCCATGTGCAGCGAGCCCGTGACATTGGGCGGCGGGATGACGATGGTATAGGGCTTGGCCTTGGGCTTTCGACCGGGCTTGAAATAACCGCCGTCTTCCCAGGCCTTGTAAAGGCGGGCTTCGATGTCGGCGGGGGCAAAGGTTTTGGCGAGTTCGGAGTCAGGCTTTAGATCAGGCTTGGATTCGGGCATGTCGGCGCAATTTCAAAGGGTTGAATTGCGCCGCGTATAGGGGGGTGGGTAGGGATGATCAACAGCGCTGGTGGGCCTATCGACCGTTCCGCGCCACGCGGGAGATTTCCTCCCTGACGAGGCGTTCCACCAAGGGCGGCA
>JANNFC010000602.1:0-11477 GCA_031379405.1 Betaproteobacteria bacterium
CTCGCCCAACGAGCGGTGTTAGATTCTGCCCCCGAGCGGCTTCGAAGCGCCCCTCGGACTTCGCCAAACTATCGACCTTCCACGCCCGCACCGGCTCGACAATTCCTTTGAGCACATGGTCGCCAAACTCAACGAGATTGAAAGTCGCACCGATCAAGCTACGCGTGGATGCACTGATGACAATCTCGTCCGGGCCGGAAAGACTTTGCAGCCGCGACGCAAGATTCGGGGTCTCGCCCACCGCGAGCTTTGGCACTGAGGCGTCGCCCGCGCCCGTCTGTCCAACCACCACGGAGCCGGTCGCGATGCCTATGCGGACCTGCAATAGTTCCGGTACCTTCACAGACTTGACTGCGTCAATGACGCTTAGACCGGCACGCACTGCTCGCTCCGCATCGTCCTCGTGCGCCAGTGGCCAACCGAAATAGGTCATCAGCCCATCGCCCAGATATTGCGCGACGTGGCCTGCGTAACGTTCAATGGCCGCGCCCGCCGCGCGTTGATAGGCTTGCATCAAAGCGCGAAGGTCCTCCGGATCGAGTGACTTCGACAGCGCCGTGGAACCCACAAGATCGCAGAACATGACCGTGATTTGACGACGCTCCGCCTCGCGTGACGCATCCGCGGGAGCGGGACTGCGCTCAACTTCTGCCTTGCTCACGGACAGAAGCTTCGCTGCTTTGAGCACCGCCTTGCGCGGCCCCATGGGCAATCCGAGTTTTTCGAGATCGGATTCGGAAAGATCGACGACATTCTCCAGCTCGATTTCTTCTCGCTCGAAAGCATCGGCAAAGCGCTCTTGTCCGATGCTCGCCAGCCAGCTTCGAACATTGGTCATGGGCCCACTCTCCCCACGAGTTCCTCCCGTTATTTTAGTTTGCAGATTGGTACGCAGTGTAAGCCACACGGTCCAACTAAACCACCCGCGCTAGGAAACGTGATCGTGTAAAGTCCCCGAATAATCTCTCTCAGGTGTCTTGCCGATCACTCCTGTTTCAATTCCAAACACAACTGCACCCGATTAATCTGTAACCAGAGACGAAACACAGGGTCTGTCACCTCGTAGGCTGACCTCGCGGTGCTAATCGCAGCTTGCTCAATGAGCCCTCTCGTCTGTAGCCCTTGGATGGCGCGCCGCACGCTGGACGAGGCAACACGCTTTTTACTAAGGAGGCCCGCAACGTGCGCAAGCCCGCGCTCGCTACTTAGTTGAAGATTGTCTTCGAAAGTGGCAAGCATTACCGCGCACTGCAGCGCTGTACAGTCCTTCCAGTATTGTGCCCAAGGGTTGTTCGACTGCGCCGAAAGTAATCTTTGAACCCCTTCCTCTAGACTGGCTTGCGGCTGCGCCAACGGTAACTGCACAACCGAGAGGAACGCCTGAGGTTGACTGCCAAGTTGCCGCAACAGGAAAAGCGCTTGTTCGGAATCCAGGCGGCGGCGCGTGGCCTCGCGAAAACGTTGGGCCACAAATTCGACGAAATCGGCATCGAGCTTCTGGTAGGGAACGCGAGCGGCAAACTCGTACAACGGCGCCCGTGTCAGCGCAAACAATCGCGTCAGTTGGATCTCGGAAGAGCCCGTGAACAGGACCCGCACGGCATGGCGGGCATTGGTCAATGCAGTACGAATGGCCGATGCAATCGCATTCGCATCCGTGTGCGCCGCGATCGCTTGAAATTCGTCGACGACCAATAGGATGGGTTTGCGCGCGCGAGCGACAAGCGTCGCCAACAGCCAATCAAACTGCAAATAGGGCGAGTCCGGCATCTTGCCTTTGGGTTCATTACCGAATTCAATTGAAAAGCCCGCCGCGCCAATCTTCTTGACCTCGGTTTTCAGCCGCCGGCGAAGAGCGCCCTGCGGGACATCGATCTGATCGATCGCTTTCTGCAGCGCATAGTTCAGGCTCTCCATGGGCTCCTTACGTTGCTGCCAGCAGTCCGCATACACGGTCGACCAGCCTCGCTTGAGCGCCAGCGGCACGATCTCCTCAAGAACGAGCGAGGTCTTGCCTGTGCGCCGAGGGCCGAATAGGGCCAGGCGGCCCTCATCGCCTGCAGCTAATTGATCAAGGTAATGTGCCGCCAAATCAGGACGGGCAAAATACCAGGTCGAGGTAAGTTGTGTGTCAGGATACTCGGTCATGGCGCATGCAGGCGCATGGGTGCGCCATTGGCGCAATGATGCGCCTGCATGCGCCAAATCTCAAGGTGCATCGAGTCCAAACGTCCGGATCATCCCAGAAACAAGCGATAAGCCGGATTCGCATTCTCGTCGCTGTACTCATAACCCAAGCGCTCAAGAAAGCCGCGGAACTGATGCATTTCATCCGGCGGCACTTGAATACCCACCAGGACACGGGCATAGTCCGCGCCGTGATTGCGGTAGTGAAACAGCGTGATGTTCCAGTTCGAACCCATGCTGTCGAGAAACTTCATCAGCGCGCCGGGGCGTTCCGGGAAGATGAAGCGATAGAGAAGCTCGTGATGGATGGTGGCCGCGCGCCCACCCACCAAGTGGCGCAAGTGCAGCTTCGCCAATTCATCGTCGGTCAGATCCAGCGTCGCTAAGTCGTGTTGTCGAAGGGATTCGATGAGCGTGTGCGCCTCGTCCCGATTCGCCACCTGCACACCCAAGAAAACGTGAGCTTCCTTCGGATCGGAGTAGCGGTAGTTGAATTCCGTTACGTTACGCGGGCCCAACAGCGTGCAGAATTGCTTGAAGCTGCCCGGCCGCTCGGGGATGGTCACGGCCAGCACCGCCTCACGCTGCTCGCCCACCTCGGCGCGTTCGGCGACGAAACGCAAACGATCGAAGTTGGTGTTGGCGCCCGAGGCCACCGCAATGAGCGACCGATTCTTGATCTGCTCTCTTTGCGCATAGGCTTTCAGTCCGGCGATGGCGAGCGCCCCGGCCGGTTCCAGGATGGAGCGCGTATCTTCGAATACATCCTTGATGGCGGCACAAATCTCGTCCGTATCGACCAGCACCACCTCATCGACCAGGTCGCGCGCAAGACGAAAGTTTTCTTCCCCTACTTGTTTGACTGCCGCACCATCGGCGAACAATCCCACGTGGTGCAGGCGCACTCTTTGATTCTGCTTGAGTGATTGGTACATGGCATCGGCGTCGCGCGCTTCCACGCCGATGATCTTGGTCTGGGGGCGCAGCCGTTTGACGTAGGCCGCGACTCCGCAAATCAATCCACCACCGCCGACGGCGGTAAAAATTGCGTCGATGGGTTTACCGTGCTGACGCAGGATTTCCATGCCGATGGTACCTTGCCCGGCGATCACGTCGGGGTCGTCGAAAGGATGCACGAAAGTGAGTTGCTCCTTCGCCTCCAACTCGCGGGCGTGGGCGTAGGCCTCGTCGAAGGAATCGCCTTTCAGCACCACCTCGGCACCGCGTCGCCGCACCGCTTCGATCTTGATGCTGGGCGTGGTGACCGGCATCACGATTACCGCGCGACAGTTCAAGGTCTTTGCTGACAGCGCTACACCCTGCGCGTGATTGCCTGCGGAGGCCGTGATGACTCCGCGCGCCAGCACTTCCGGCGCCAGCCGAACCATCTTGTTGTAGGCACCCCGCAGCTTGAAGGAGAACACCGGTTGTGCATCTTCGCGCTTGAGCCATACGCGATTACCTAAACGCGTCGAAAGATTGAGGGCGAGGTCCAGGGGTGATTCGATGGCCACGTCGTAGACGCGCGCGTTGAGAATACGTTCGAGATAGTCGGTCATGAGCGATGATCGGTGGGTTACGGCGCCATAGGGCTGCGCCTAACCCACCCTACGCGCTTGCGGCTTTCTTTGCCAGCTTGGATGCGAATCGAGCGTTGTCGATAACCACTCCCCCAGCTCCCGCGCCAGCGCCCGGCCCACTTGGTATTTGCCTTCTTCCACGTAGCGCTTGGCTTCGCCCATGACCGCCAGCACGCCATGGTGCTCGACGCTATGGCTGCCTCTGCGTTGGAATCATTTGCTACGCCTCCCCTTCAAATTCTGGAAATAGAAGATTAGCAGGGTTGTCAGCGGTGCCAAAATGGTCCCCCGCTATCTATCCTTCAAGATGGTAGGCTATGGCATCTGGATTCGTGGCCAACGCCCTGGGGAGAAGGTGGAGCCGAAAAAATCATACCTTTGGGCGGCGTGGCTGGGAACGGCTTGCGCGTTGTTCAGCGTCGCGGGCGCACTGTCGTCCGGGCTCGGCTATCGCTTAGGTTTCTGGCACTACACGGTTGGCTTTAAGATCCTCGTCTGGGCCACGGGATTTGCCGCGCTCGCAGCCGTGCTGTCGCTCATCGCAGTGCTCCTCAATCTTGGACAGGGGCGCCTCCGCATGGGGATTGCCGGTGTGGGCGTGATCATCGGACTGGTCACCGCCTTTGTACCGTTGCAGTGGAAGCTGGCCTCGGACCGGCTTCCGAAGATTCATGACATCACCACCGACACGGATGACCCACCTGCCTTCGTGGCTGCATCGCGTCTAAGGAAATCGTCCGACCACCCCTTGAGCTATGCCGCCGCCGAGGTTGTCTTCAAGCAAAAGGCGGCCTACCCCGACATACGTCCGTTGTACACCCGCGCCGGCAAACAACAGACTTTCCTGGCCGCCAGGCGCGTCCTCGAAAAGATGAATCTAGAAGTGGTGCGCAATGTCCCCGGCGAAAACCCTCCCGTCGATGCCACGCTTGAAGCCGTGGATACCAGTCTATTGTTCGGTTTCAAAGACGATTTGGTGGTGCGCATCCGGGAACAAAGTCATGGATGTCGCGTGGATGCGCGCTCCATGTCACGCGTGGGCAAGAGCGATCTGGGTCAGAACGCCAAGCGCATACGGCTATTCTTCAAAGCGCTGCGTAACACACTTGCGGTTTAAGCACCCTCCAGGAAAATCACATTGCGCGTCGCATTCTTCAGAGCGACCTCCTTGGCACGCGCGTACTCTGGAGAGTCATACCATTCGTGGGCCTTGGCGAGGCTTTCGAATTCGCACACGACCACGCGCTTGGGTGCCCAGTTGCCTTCGACGACTTCGACCTTACCGCCGCGCACGAGGAATTTGCCGTTGTACTTCTGCAGCGATGGGCCGACCAGGCGCCGGTATTCCTCGTAGCCTTCCGGGTTGTGCACGTTGATTTCGGCGAACAGATAAGCAGCCATATAGTCCTCGATGTTGGGGGGTTAGCGCTGAATCTCGCCCTGCGCGGTGATGTTGCGCGAGACCGTGGGAAAACTATCGCTGGGATCACTGAAAGCGTAACTTTTTTCGCCGGATTCGTCCTCGTCGAATATTAAACCGCAGGTCCAGCGCGTTGCTCGCTGCGGATCCTGCCCATGGGTCGCATTGAATGCCACGATCGCCTCACCCCTTACCGTCCCGCCATTCACGGCCACACGGTATTGCCCAGATCCGATGGGCGTGCCGCCCAACCACACGCTGCAAGCCACACGTAGGAAACGAATCTCCGGGGGTAAGTTGGTGGCATCGTAAGGCACGCTGAAGGAAAAATCCTCCGCGTGGGCGTTTCCCCATCCTAGTCCGATACACATCAGGACGCAGCGGATAGCGCTATTGAGTTTATGCATGAGGGACCTTGTTCAATTCACCGTCCGATTAGTTCCAATTTCTCCACCTCCACGGTGAGGTGCGTGCCCGGAACCGCCTCGGCCAGTCTGCCATGACCGGCGACCCCGAGGGGATCCACTTTGATATGGGTAGTCAGCTTGGACAGTAGGGGCGGCGCGGCATGTCCCGTTGGATCGCCAACTCCGAGGATTGACAGGCGCGCTACCTGTACGGCAAATCTTGGTGCTGAGGGGGAGGGGGAGGGCATCACCGGCACCGCGGGTACCACGTCCACTACGGGCGGCACCGTCGATCGAGTGGAGGATGCCGAAGGAAGGGAGGGAACGGGAGAATTGGCCAGCGCCGGAGGACGAACTCGATTGGCGCCGTTCTTGGTCCGGCCCGCCAAGGCTCGTTCGCGCTCCTGCTCCAAGCGGGCCAGTTTGATCTGTGCGCGCACGTTGCACAGCGCCAGGTCGTATGACGGCATTGGACGCTCTACGCGTCCAAAACGCGCCAGCGGACCGACCAACTCAGCCAGTGCCTGACAGGCGAAGACATTTGTCGTCGCGTACTTGGTGGTGGCGGTACAGCGGCGATCGGAGCATTTCCACAGCGACTTGCCGATGCGTACCATACCCTGCTTACGCGCATTCTGCTGGGTCTCCGCCACAATGGCGGAGGTGTCCGCCGGCGCCGGAGTACCCTGCGCCCAGCCGCTTGCGCACGCGCTCATGCCCACCAGCAGAACCGCAAATCGAATAATAAAGGGGACTTCGCGGGCGGGGTATTGACGCCGTCCTTGACCAAAGGGGGCACCGTACCAATCACGTCGCCCCCTTTGGAAACCCCGAAGTTTGCCCCCGCGCCAAGAGCGCGGGGAATACGAGTTCATTGCCATGCCGTAAAAGTAGCACAAGATCAGGCACCGATTCGACGGCCCCCCTTGCACGGTCCCGATGCCCGAGAGAGAATCGAAAGCCTGCCCCACCCTCCATCCACACCGATCGTGCCCAACGCTGATATCGTTTGCCTTGGTGAACCGCTCTACGAGTTTAGCCAAGTGCCAGGAGAAGATCGCCGCTACTTGCAAGGCTTCGGTGGAGACACCATGAACGCCGCCATTGCCGCCGCCCGCCAAGGCGCGCGCGTCGCGTACATCACACGTTTGGGCGAGGACGAATTCGGCAAGCAATTTCTCCAATTGTGGCGCGAAGAGGGTATCGACACCAGCGGCGTCAGTGTCGACCCGCGCGCCTACACAGCGGTGTACTTCATTACTCACGGCGCGCAAGGTCATCAGTTCAGTTATCTGCGAATGGGGTCCGCTGCCAGCCGTATACAGCCAGAGCATTTGCCCAGAGAGTTGATCGGTAACGCAAAGTTTTTCCACACCTCGGGCATCACGCAAGCTATTAGCACCAGCGCCTGCGATACGGCCTTCGCCGCCATGGAGCATGCGCGCAGCGAAGACGTCAAAGTTTCCTTCGATTCCAATCTGCGGCTGCGCCTTTGGCCCATGGCGCGCGCTCAAGCCATCATTGCCGCGAGCATCGGTCTTACGGATTATTTTCTGCCCAGCCTGGAAGATGCGAGTGCGCTATCCGGACTGGACGACCCCGATCACATCATCGATTGGTGTCACCGTTTGGGCGCGCGCCACGTCGCGCTAAAATTAGGCGCGCAAGGTGTATTGGCTAGCGATGGCGAGACGCGTCAACGCATCGAAGGGCAGCGAGTGCGCAGCGTAGATGCGACCGGTGCGGGCGATTGTTTCGCCGGTGCGCTGTTGGCCCGACTGGTTGCGGGCGACAGTTTCTGGGATGCGTCGCGCTTCGCCAATGCGGCGGCAGCACTCACCACGACAGGGTATGGCGCGGTGGCCCCTTTGCCTCGGCCCGAGCAAGTTTGGGCGTTATTGAGATAAACCATACGGTCGGCTGCAAGGTGCAACGATTATCTAGATCAAAGCATTCGGCTTGCTGACACGATTTCCTTATCGCCTTCTCCTGCAACGGCCGCGGCGTGTGTGAGCAAAGTAGCTCCAATCTCTGGCAAAGTGTCGCCGATAATTGCCCGTCGAGTACCCCTGTAAGAAATGTGGGATAGGCGGGATAGGCAGGATAGGAGTCAAAGTGAACAATCCAATCGTCATAGCCCATCGCGGCGCCAGCGGCTACTTGCCGGAGCACACTCTCGCGGCCTACTTCATCGCCATCGAGCAAGGGGCGGATTTCATCGAACCGGACTTGGTGATGAGCCAGGATGGGGTACTCGTCGCACGCCATGAGAATGAGATTTCGGGAACGACGGATGTCGCGCAACATCCGCAGTTCGCCAAGCGCAAAACCACTAAGGTGATCGACGGAGAAACACTCACGGGTTGGTTCACCGAAGATTTCACGCTGGCCGAACTCAAGCAACTGCGTGCGGTGGAGCGCATTGCGCAGTTGCGGCCCGGTAACACCCGCTTCGATCGCATGTTCGAGATACCAACGCTGGAGGAGATTCTCTCGTTCGTGCATGACTTGAAAGTGCGCGGCGCTTCGCAAGGTCGCGTGGGGGTGTATCCGGAAACCAAGCATCCTTCCTATTTCCAAAGCATCGGCTTGCCGCTGGAGGCAACGCTCGTCGAGATGTTGCATCGCTATGGCTATGCCGGCCGGGAAGGCAGAGTGTTCATTCAATCCTTCGAAATTGAAAACTTGAAAGCGCTGCGCAACATGACCGAGCTGCCACTGGTACAGCTCGTCAACGACAGCGGCCAGCCTTGGGATTGCACCCTTCGCGGCGAAGCCACTACTTACTCGGACATGATGAGTCTAGACGGTCTCATGCGAGTCGCAGCTTACGCGCACGCCATCGGCGTCAATAAGAACCTGCTCATTTCTCGCACAGCGAGCAATGCACTGGGTAACGTCACCACGCTAGTCGAAGATGCTCACGCTTCGGGTCTTAAGGTGCATGCGTGGACCTTCCGGGCGGAAAACTACTTTCTGCCGGAAAACCTTCGCTCTACCGATACTGTGTCCGAGATAGGTCGATTGGGAGATGAGATCATCGCCTTTCTCGCTACCGGCCTGGATGGTGTGTTCAGCGATCATCCCGATCTCGCGGTGCGGGCGCGGATGTCGCGACGGCGATAAAGGTGACCTCAGAACGTCGCACGTAGGGCGGAAAAGCAAAGCGCCTTCCGCCGTAAGGTTTCTTACACAGGTGCCGCAAAGGTCGCTGTTATAAAACGGACTTCGCGGACGGGTGCTTCGCGCAGGCTCCTACTTCTGCTACTTCTGCGGCGTCTGGTCTTGCGAGATATTCTCTTCCATCAGCAGCGTCTCGATGTCATTCAGAACCAGACGCGGATACAGAAATGTGGAGGTGTAGATTTCGCGAACATCACCCATGCGATCGATCAGGAACACCTTCAGAACGTGCGAAAGCTCGCGCCGGGGACGCGCTCCGGAGCGATCGTACGAGATGCGCACATCCTGACCAAACCCCTCTACCAGTGGCAGGAGTTCTCGTACCGAGCGGGTCGTCAGAAAGTACCAACGCAGCCCTCCGGCCTTTTCGACCACGTGACTTCCGGCGTAACGCCGCATCATGTCCGGAGAATCACGGGCGGGATCAAACGAGAGCGTAACGAACTGCAGGTTATCGCGCAGCGAGGAGGTAGACTCGATCGCATCCTTCAATGCGCCAAACACGCGGTAGGCAAGCGGGCAACCCTCGGGATCCGTGCACGTCGTGTAGATGAAGCCGAGCAACGTGATCTTGTCGCGTGTGTAGCGCGAGAGCAGCTGTGGGCGACCATCAACGCCGAGCACCCTACCCTCAGGCGCCGGCATGATACGGTGTAGCGTATAGGTACCTGGCGCGGGCGGAACGAAGTCCGGCTCGACGAACGGTTCGCCTTTATGACTAGAGGCCGGTGCGCAGATCAGCGCAGCAAGCAGCGCGATTGATCGAGTTGCTTGCCGGATGCCCAACGGAACGCTCACCCGCCCCTGGCAGTGGAGCGCAGGGCCTTGGAGCCAAGCTTCATGTGATGGGCTCGGCCGAGCTGCTCTTTGGTGAAATCAACCTCGAACTTCTGCACTAGCTCCTTGCCATTCCATGCGAAACCGCGCAGGAATTGCTCATTGTCGTCGCCGCCCTTGTCCCAGTTTGCGAGGAGCGACGAGGTGATGTACACGCGCTTGCCGTCCCAACTCTGCGAGATCATGTTGACTTGCTTGCCGGTAGCCTTCTCGTAGGTTTGCTTCGGCGCCTCCGGGTCGGTTAGGTCGAAATAACGTGTCTTACCGTCCATGAACGTATTGACCCACAGGCCCTTGCCGTCGCGCGTGATGCTGATGTCCACCGGCAGCGGAATCTTTGAAGGATCACCAATTGTGCCGACCTCCTTCGCTGCCCACTCGCCCTTGGCGTCTTGCTTGACAAGCCAGAGCTTTGAGGTCAACGCCGTAGCGGTGATCGCCCAGTTGTCCTGGGGATTGAGCGACCAGCGTATTTCCAGCGGCGCACCGGGCACGGCAAGCACCTGGTTCACTTTCATCGCTTTCAAATCCCAAAGCACCATGGTGTTACCGAATTTTTTCATCGCCTCGCCGTCCTTGATCAGGTCGCCGATCGGACGCATGTAGTTGACGGAGCCGGTGAAGCTCGAGGTCAGCAGTACGTTTTTCTTTGGATTTACCGCCAAGTCGTAGCCATAGCCATCCCCGCCTTCTTCCTTCGGCATCGCATAGGAGGCGAGGTACTTCCCATTGTTGTTGTACAGCACCATGCCGGTTTCTCCGCCCTCGTCCGTGGTGTTCGATAGTGCTTGCACCAGCATCCGCCCGGGGAGCGCGTAGTAAGTGTGGGGGCCGAGATAGCCTGATTTGTCGCCGAGATCATCAATGGTCCGCACCAGCTTCGGCTTCGCGGGATTGGTCGCAATATCGAAGACCCAGATGCGGTTGTCGGAAAGCCCGCCCGCCCAGATGTGACGGCGGTCGTCCGTGAACCCCATGTGATGCGCCTCGGCCTGCGTACCGGTGGACACCGAGTGAACCACTTTGCCGTAACGTTTCGACTTCGGATTCACATCCACCGTGACGAGCTTGTCGAAGCCGTCCCCTAGCCCATCCACGCCCAGGGTCCAGACGTAGACATAGTCCTCCTGTCCCTTGATCAGCTTGGAGATGTAAGGCGAGTTACAGGTTTCGTCGGCGCGTACCGCGGTGGTGAAACCCAGACAGATTACGGCAAGCACAGCAAATGCACGCAAGATGGTTTTGTGGCCCATGACTTCCTCCTAAGCAAGGTTGGATGCGCGCGCTTCGCGTCGCACGTAAGCGTTCAAGTTATCGCGCTTATTGGGTCGCACGAAACTTCGCACGTTAGTATTACATGAACGCAGGCTCGATAATTCGATATTCCGAGAAGCGACAGATCAGGAATGCTTCAGGATCACGGGCTCGACCTGCACGACGGCCTTGTCGTCACCCAGCCAGATCTGACCCTCCTGGATCGTGCATTGCAATTGCATCGTGCGGCCGGCAAGTCCAGCCAGTGCTTGAGTCGCCGCGAACGGAAGGATCGACACCATTGTCGTTTCGTTGAGAAAGTATAGGCCGCATCCGGTCCGCACAAGGACCTCGCCTGCGAGACGGCCAACCGGCACGGCATGAGCACCCGGAGCGATTACGAAGTGGCCGCTTCGGTCTACTGGCAACCCGGCGACTACTTCCTCGTGAGCGGCGGGGCGCTCGCCTACGACGGCGTCACGACACCGACGGGCACAGTGGCCAGCATCGGCCACGAATACGCCCAGATCGACGTCGGCTATCGGGATCGTTGGTGGTCACTCTTCTCGGACAGCGCGATGTTGTTGAGTACTCAAGCGACGACGATGC
>JANNFC010000624.1:0-10102 GCA_031379405.1 Betaproteobacteria bacterium
CCGGATTGAAGGCGCTTTGCGAAGCGGAACCGGAGGCGGCGGATCGGACGGATTGCGCCTGTTCCGCTTTCTCCAAGCGCTGTTCGAGTTGCCGAATGCGGTCTTCATAAGCGTCCCTGATGGCTCGCATCTCGTCTCGAATCTGTTTGATTTCATTGTCTTCCGCTGCCACGCTGACTGTGCAATGGATGACGGTGGCGGCTCCAATGGCGGCCGCCCAAAAGTAATTCCTGAACATGAGGGGTCTCCTTCAATCTGGACAAAAAAACGCTTCCGCGCCAGTGGGGCGGAAGGCAAGTGCTATTTGTCGATCAAAGAAGCGTAGGAGGTGCTCGAGGGGAAAAGGGCGAAGAGGCCCGAGGTAAACAAGCCGAGTGGTTCTCGGAAAAGGGAGCGTCGACGGCTGCGGGAACAAACACCGACATCGGCTTGGCCGCCAGCCCATTGGCCAAGTTGGACGCCTGAGTGCACTGATCGCAGACCTTGGAGTGGGGTAGCGAAGGGTCGTCTCCTGCCGCCATGGAAACCACGTGCGCAATCCCGTGCGCAAGCGCCGCCTGCTGGGATACAACCAGCAAGAGGGCCAGCAGGCACGCGATCCACGACCGCAATTTCATAGATGAAAACGTGAGGACGACATGGCGTCAAGTCTAGCGCAGATTGCCGGCTGAGGGGAGTCCCATGCGGTTGGTGTCGACAACCTGTTCCGGCATCATCGGTGCGCGCCAGGATCGCGTGTGGGGACACCGAACTCGCGATGGCACACTTCAGCGAGCGTGGCGATACCCTCTCGAATAGTTTGCTCCGACGGATGGGCGAAACAGATGCGTGTGCGCATCTTGCCGCCTCGGGCATCGGTCATCCACTCCACGCCGGGATTGATGGCCACACCGGCGCGCAAGCAAAGCTGCGTAAGTTGCGTGGTGTCTACGGACTCAGGTAGCGTTACCCAAAGAAAAATTCCGCCGGCGGGATCCTCGAACTGCGCTTGCGAGCCGAATTGTGTGCGCAGCGCCTCCATTAGCGCTTCTGCTTTGCGACGAAGCGTTGTGCGCAATGCATTCACATGTGTGTCGAAGTGCTCGTTGCAGTACTCAGCGAGAATCATCTGTTCCAATGCACCGGAGCCGCCATCGCTCTTGATGGCGAGAATGCGGCTCATCAGCGGCCAACTCGCCACCAGATACCCGATGCGCAGCGCGGGCGCGACGGATTTCGAGAACGAACCGATGTGTACAACGCGGTCGTCCTTGGCCATTGCATAGATCGCACGCGGACGCTTGCCGTCCCACACCAAGTCTGAATAGCACTCGTCCTCAAAAACCGGAACACCGTAGGTCTGAGATAGTGCGAGCAACTGTGCGCGCCGGCTCTCGCTCATGATGGTGGCTGTGGGATTCTGCACGGTCGGTATGGTGTAGATGAACTTGGGTCGAACGCCGCTGCTCTTGAGTTGTTCAAGTGTAGATGCCAGCGCGTCGGTACGCAGTCCGTCCTTGTCCAAAGGGATTCCAACGATGTTCGCGCCAAGACGATTCAGTCGTGTGATGGTGCCGCCATAGGTCATCTCTTCGACGATTACCGTGTCGCCCGGAGATAAAAACACCTGATTCACCAAATCAAGGCCCTGCAGGGATCCGGAGGTAATCAGCACCTCGTCTGCCGTGCAGGTAATGCCCGCGTCCTTGGCAAGCTTGCGAACGATGAACTCGCGCAACGGCCGATAGCCGAGTGCACCGCTTTGCAGGCCATAGGTCGAGAGAGTCTTTCCTTCTCGGTTCAAGACGCGGGTCGCCGCCGAAACAAGATCGGCCACGGGCACGCTGTCGGCGTCATTGTGGCCGCCGACAAAGTTGTATTTAGGAAAGCCGTTCCACTTGACCGTGGCAGGGGGCAAATCAGGCCGAAGTAAAGTGGAGAAATCGAAAGTGTCGAGCGTCACGAGACGTCCTAATCGTTAGTGGAAAAACCGGCCCGCATCGACCACGATCGTCTGCCCCGTAATGCTATCGGTTTGGCAAAGGGAGACGACCTGTTTGGCCACATCATCCTTGTCCGCCGCGCGCTTTAGGATGGATCCCTCGCGCGCACGTTGGCGGTAGGCGGGATCGAGATTGTTGGTGGCGCGCGTGTCCTCCAAGTATCCGGGCGCAACGCAATTCACCAGAATGTCCGGCGCCAGTCCCACGGCCATGCAGCGCGTGAGATGAATGAGGCCCGCCTTCGACACGGCGTAGGGAATGGAAGAGCCCGAAGGCGCCAATCCGGCGATGGATGCGATGTTGACCACACGGCCTGCGCCATTCATTCGCAGCATCGGCGCGAATTGCTTGATGCACAGCATGGGGCCCGTGAGATTCACCGACATGATCTTCTGCCACTCCTCGAACGTCATCGCGTCGAGGTCATTGAAAGGGATCCATTTGTTATACGCGGCATCGTTTACCAAGATGTCCACTCGGCCAAAGGTTCTCAGTACGCGCTCTGAAAGCGTTTGCACTTGCGATGGATCGGTGAGATCGCATGCCATAGCCTGCGCGCGCGCTCCGCCACTACCAAGATCCTGCGCTACCTTTTCCGCGTCCCTTTGACTGCGTGCATAGACCACCGCCACATCGCAACCGGCGCCTGCCAGCGCGTGACAGATGCGCTGTCCCAAGCCGCCATTACCGCCGGTCACGACGGCGACCGTTCCTTTCAAGTCCATTTCGATCTCCTCCCTTGGTGAGTAGTTTACTTTCGTGAATTGTACGTGTGCCCGACTGGCCTATTGTTGCTTCGACATCGCACGCATGACCGCGCTCCATGCGGCCTCGGTTTCGGGCCCGACCTCGGCGAATACCGCTTCGAGCTGCTTCATCTGGGTCTGGGTGAGCCGCGCTTCCAGCTTTTCACCCTCGTAGGTCAAGCGTAGTTGCTTGACTCGCCTATCGTGGGGCGCGGTGCGCATAACGATCTGCTTCATCTCGTTGAGTTGTCTCAACGGGCCGTTTAGTGCCTGTTTGGTCACGCCCAATACGCCGAGGAGGGCGTTCACACTGGTATCGGGATTGCGGCCCACGAAATAGAGGATGCGGTGATGCACTCTTCCCAGACCGCGCTGCTCCAGCACCCGATCCGGATGCGCGGTGAAAGCGCGGTAACCGAAATAGAAAAGCTCGATGGCTTCTCGAAGCGCGGCTTGGCGATTTAGGTCAATCATGTTGACTTACCTTTCTGGCGGGCGTAACGTGCAGATAGGGCAAGTATATTGACGTTTATGGTGGACCGCCATGCCCCTAGCGCTATCGCAACGCACACACAAACCTCATGAGAGATATCGCATGAAATCAGTTGACTTCGGTAAGACCGCCACGGACTATGGCAAGCACCGAGCCGGTTTCCCGCCGGAATTCTTTTGGGAACTGAAACATTACGGGGTCGGCCTTCCGGGCCAACAGGTTGTCGATGTCGGTACGGGCACAGGAACGATCGCACGCCAGCTGGCCTTGTCCGGTTGCAAAGTGATTGGCCTGGATATCTCCGAGGACATGCTAAAACAGGCGGAGCGCCTCGATGCACAAGCTGGAGCCGAGGTAACGTACAGAAAAGCTTCCGCTGAAGATACTGGACTGACTAACGCGAGCTATGACGTTGTGATGGCCGGGCAATGCTGGCATTGGTTCGATCGTGCGCGCGCCGCGGCGGAAGCGTTTCGTATTCTGCGATCCGGAGGCCGATTGGTGATTGCGCATTTCGACTGGCTGCCGCTTCCTGGCAGCGTGGTGGAGGCTACGGAGCAACTCATCCTCAAGCACAGTCCAGAGTGGAAGTTGGCTGGCGGACTGGGGATTCATCCCCGCTTCATGCCGGCGTTATCAGCAGCGGGTTTTCAAGCATTGCGTACCTTCAGCTTCGATATTGATGCCCTGTACTCGCACGAAGCATGGCGTGGCCGCGTGCGCGCCAGCGCAGGGATAGGACCGGTACTAAGCGATAGTAAGGTAAGAACATTCGATGATGAACATCGCGCTGTGCTTTCTTTCCGCTATCCGGACGACCCCATGCGCGTGCCGCATCGCGTCTGGGCAGTCATCGCCCACCGCCCATAAAACACGTAGGGCGGAAAAGCGAAGCGCCTTCCGCCGTAATGCAGCCTCAAAGCATCCGTAAAAGGAGGGTTGTCCCACCCATCTACGATTTCCCCCAAAGCTCCGTCACCCGCGCATCTCGACCGCAATTAAACCGATAATACTTGTAGCGCACGGGATTCTTCTTGTAGTAATCCTGGTGATAGTCTTCCGCCAAATAAAACGCCGAGGGCAGAGCGATTTCCGTATGGATCTGCTTGAAGCGGCCTGAGTGCTCCAGCGCTTTCTTACTGGCTTCCGCGACTTTCTTCTGCGCGTCACCTTGTGGATAAATCCCGCTGCGATACTGCGTTCCGACATCGCAGAACTGCTGATCCTTGACCGTCGGATCGATGTGATGCCAGAAATAATCGACCAACTGCTCGTAGCTCACCTTGGACGGCTCGAACGTCACGCGCACCGCTTCGGTGTGGCCGGTAACACCGGCGCTCACCTGCTTGTAAGTTGGATTTTCGATCTGGCCTCCGGTGTACCCGGATTCAACGGAAACGACACCAGCCAGTTTCTCGAAGTCCGCTTCGATGCACCAGAAGCATCCACCAGCAAAGATGGCTGTATTGGTTTGCGCCGACGCAATGGAGGCAAACACGCTGGCGAACATAAAGAAGATCGTTCTCAGAGAGTTCATGTACGCAGTTCCGGCAATTTTTCATCCTTCGGCACGAAGCGCAACGCCACGCCATTGTTGCAATAGCGCAATCCGGTAGGCTTCGGACCATCATCGAACACGTGACCTTGATGGCCACCGCAGCGAACGCAGTGATACTCGGTTCGCACCCAGATCAGGGTCCGGTCCTTCTTCGTGCCGAGCACACCCGGCAGCGGATCGAAGAAGCTGGGCCAGCCCGTTCCACTATCGAACTTGGTGTCGCTATTGAATAGCGGCAAATAGCATGCCGCACAAACATAAGTGCCGGCGCGCTTCTCATTGTTCAGCGGACTCGTCCCGGCGCGTTCGGTATCTTCCTCGAACAATACTTGGTAGCCGGCGGCGGAAAGCAGCGCTTTCCATTCCGACTTTGCTTTCGTAAGTGGGGTCACACGAATTTCCTTGGCGATAGTAGGGAAGGCCGAAAATAGCACAAGCCCTGGAATGCTAACAAGCAGTTGACGTCTGTCCATAGTTCGTCCATCAGTACATTAAGTCGCGTAGATTCTTGGTCTATCGAAGCGCTCAATCCTTACATCGGAATACTTCGATATTCCCAGAGCACCTAAGCATGCTCCGCACTGTTATACGTAATGCGCAACGGCCATGGATGCACTATAACCCGAGTGCGCCTAACCCCGGATGATCATCCGGGCGCCTTCCCAAAGTCCAACGGAACCTGCGATCGGATTCCTTGATCATGCCATAGCCGTCAGCTTGGCCCCGGACTGAGGTTGGCGAATGCAATGCCGCCATCGACCGCGATGGTTTCCCCCACCACATAGTCGCCTGCGCGCGAGGCCAGGTAAATGGCGGCGCCAGCCATATCCTCGTCGCGGCCGATGCGGCGCAACGGAGTGCGTGCAGACACGACATCCGCTTGATCGCGCGCGGCGCGATTCATCTCCGAGGCGAACGGTCCAGGCGCGATCGCTGTAACCAGGATGCGATCGGCCACAAGGGTCGCTGCCATCCGGCGCGTAAGATAGATCAACGCGGCCTTGGATGCGTGGTACGAGTACGTCTCGAGCGGGTTAAGCCGGATGCCATCGATGGACGCGATATTGATCACCTTGGACGGCCGCGCGTCGCTCGCCCCGGCTTTGAGTGCGCCGTGCAGCGCTTGGGTGAGGAAGAAAGGCGACTTGACATTCAGGTTCATCACCTTGTCCCAGCCGTGCTCGGGGAACTCGTCGAAGCCCGCGGCCCAGGCGGCGCCCGCGTTGTTGATCAAAATATCCAGCCGATGCTCGCGCCGCTGAAACTCCTCTGCGAGCGCTGCGCATCCGGCTACAGTCGATAGGTCCTGCGGCAGGGAGATGCAGGTGCCTCCGTTGGCCGAGAGTTCTTCCGCGGTGGCGTTGCACGCCTCGGCCTTGCGCGCGGAGATGTAGACCTTCGCGCCGTACTCTAGAAATCCGGTTGCGATCATCTTGCCGATACCGCGGGAGCCGCCGGTGACGAGCGCGGTGCGACCTTCAAGGGAAAACAGATTTTTCATCATTTTGGGTAGATAGGCTGAGAGGTCTCACCATCAAAGGGACAAACCCTATTGCGTATCATGGGTTAATTGAAAAGAGATGCCGGAGTTGCGGTGAAGACGGGATTCAAAAGCGCATTTTCATCTTACCGCGCATGAGCACTACTCGGGGCTGGCGCTCAAACACAAAAGAAAGGGGTCAGGTCTATACTTAGTAGTAGTAAGTATAGACCTGACCCCTTTCTTCCATCCCTCCTCCACAAACCGGACAGATTACTTGCTAGAAGCCGGACAACCAATTTACTCCAGACAGCAAGACATCATGGAAGGCATAACGCGATGGATACCGATTGCCGGGAGTCCGCGGGTCTCCCGCTGCATTGGGTATACTTTTCAGGTAGCGTGAAACGCGAGACCCTATTCATTAACCAAGCGGTAGCCCACACCACTTTCGGTGAGCAAGTGGCTCGGGCGCACGGGATCGTCCTCCAACTTTTCGCGCAACTGCTTCATGTAGATTCGCAGATAGTGCGTGTGCTCAACATAAGCCGGGCCCCAGACTTCCCGCATTAACTGGCGATGCGTGACGACCATACCTAGGTGCTGGGCGAGGCATGAGAGCAAACGGAACTCTATCGGGGTCAGGTGAACTTCCTGTCCGGCGAGAAGCACATGTCGTCGCTCCAAGTCGGCCTCGACATTGCCGAAACGGACGAGCACGGCACCGCCCGCATCGCAACGTGCCGCGTGTCTAAGCGCGACACGTAGCCGCGCGAGCAACTCGCCAACACCGAACGGCTTGGTCACATAGTCGTCGGCACCCGAATCAAGGGCTTCTATTTTGGCCTGTTCGCGCGCCCGCGCCGAGAGCACGATGATTGGCATCGGCGACCAGGCCCGGATTCCGCGAATGACTTCGACCCCGTCCATGTCTGGCAGACCCAGATCTACGATGGTGAGGTCGGGCTTATGAGTGCCGGCATCGACAATCCCGCGTGCCCCGGTCACGGCTTCCACGACACGATAGCCCTCAGCACCCAGCGCGCTGCGCAAGAAGCGCCGAATCTCGGGCTCGTCTTCCACCACGAGGATGGTGGTGCGAAGCTCAGTCATGCATTCTCCACAGGCATCGGGGGCGCATCCTCTATTGGAAGCGTAAAGCGAAATGCGGCGCCACCTTCGGGAAGCGGCTCCGCCCAAATTCGTCCAGCGTGCAGATCCACGATGGCGCGACAGATTGCGAGGCCGAGCCCGACCCCAGCGATGGCACTTTCGGTTTTCCCGCGGTGAAACTTTGCGAACAGTTGTTCGGGATCACCGGCTGGCAGACCTTGCCCTTCGTCTTCGACGGAAACGAGAAGTTCGCGATTGCTAAGTTCGGCACGCAGGCGGATCGCTGTACCCGGTGGCGTGTACTTGGCGGCATTCTCCAGTAGGTTGGCGAATACCTGCTCGATGAGTGTTGCATCGACTCTGACCAGCGGCAGGTGAGCGGGCAACTCAACCCGTACGACATGTGCTGCAAGACGCTCGCGCAGTCGCCTTAATACTGAGCCGGCGATTTCTCCAGGGGAATGCCAGTCCCGTTCGAGGGCGATTTTGCCGGCCTCGAGTCGCGTCATCTCCAGAACGTTAGTCACGAGCTCACTCATTCCCCGCGACTGTTCGTAAATGCTGCGAGCGAGCGCCTGGCGCTCTGCGAAGCTTAGGCGCTCGCCAGATTCGGTGAGACTTGACGACGCTCCGGCGATAATTGCCAACGGTGTACGCAAATCGTGCGAGATCGATGCAAGGAGCGCATTCCTGAGACCCTCCGTTTCCGCATGAATGTTGGCTTGCAGTGCGTGTTCGGCAAGTTGTGCGCGCTCCAGCGCGAGCGCTATCTGTCCAGCGAACGTCTCCAGTAGGTGGAATTGCTCGGGCAGTAAGACCCGGCGTGGATTTGCCGGCAGCACGCCGAGTACGCCCAGTACTGACTGGCTGCCACGCAGCGGTAGGTATAGCGCGTCCGTGCCGGGGAGCGTGTTGGTGCCGAGCCCCGCCGCCTCGCCGTGGTCTTGCACCCATTGTGTGACGCCAAGGTCGGCGCCGTGCAAAGAACCGCTTGTACTTTCGCTGCGGGGATAGCGGACGCGACCGGCGGTATCCGGCAACAGCACGACGACCTGGCTTTCAAACACATCTCCCACATGGGCTACGGCGATACGTGCCATAGACTCGTGGCCACGCGTTGCGGCAAGCTCGCGGCTCATCGCATAGAGCGCGGCAGTGCGCCGCTCGCGATGGCCTGCGACGCGTGCCTGCAGGCGCACGCTGGCGGCGAGATTGGAGATGATGAGCGCGACAGCGAGCATAATCGCAAACGTGAGCAAGTACTGGATATCGCTCACGGCGAAGGACAATTGCGGCGGCACGAAGAAGAAATCGAAGGCCGCGACACCGAAAACCGACGTCGCGATCGCCGGCCCGCGCCCGAAGCGAAAGGCGATCAGGGCGACCGCGAGCAGATACACCATTGCGACATTTACCGGCTCGAAGGCAGGTCTGATTGCGAGGCCAGCCAGCGTGCATGCGACGACCGCGAGAAGACTCCATGCATATCCCGGCCAGCGCGCTTTCGCAGCATTCGGCTCGCGCGGCACCTGTAAGTAGGCGCGGCTGCGCGCGAGGAAAGGACTGCGCAGTGCGGTTGTCTCGCCTGCGCCTGCCGCGATGTGGATGTCGACATCTTTGGTTCTGGCGAGCAGCTCTCCGTAAGTGGAAGGGGAGAATAATCGTCGCCACAATGGACGATGCGGTCGTCCGATCAGGATGCGCGTGACGTTGCGGGTGCGGGCATAGTTGGCAAGTTCTTCGCCCACGGAAGACCCACCCAAGGTTACGCTCTCGGCCCCGAGCGACTCGGCGAGCCGCAGTAGGGCGATACGGCGGTCGCGTTGCGCGTCCGAAAGCCGCAGCAGGTCCGGGGTTTCGACGAACACCACGATCCACGGCGCGTGTAGCGCGGTCGCCATCCGTTTGCCCGCGCGTACCAGTCGCTCAGCCTGCTCGTCGGGACCGATTGCTACCAGCAGCCGCTCGCCTGCTGCCCAGATCGCGCGAATGCCTCTGACCTCGCGGTACTCGTCCATCGCGGCGTCCACCCGGTCTGCGGTGGTGCGAAGCGCGAGTTCACGCAGGGCGATGAGATTGCCTTTTCGGAAGAAGTTGTCTATGGCGTGCCGCGCCTGTGTTGGAATATATATCTTGCCGGCGTGTAACCGCTCGAGTAGTTGGTCCGGTGTCAGGTCAATCAGCTCAACTTCATCGGCTGATTCGAACACGCCGTCGGGCACCGTCTCCTGCATACGAACCCCGGTAATTCCGGCGACCACGTCATTCAGACTCTCGATGTGTTGGACGTTAACCGTGGTGTAGACGTCGATGCCGGCTTGTAGCACTTCCTCGACGTCCTGCCAGCGCTTGGCATGCCGCGGCTCGGGCACGCCCTCAACTGGATTCGAGTGGGCAAGCTCGTCGACGAGCAGAATCTGAGGCTTGCGGGTGAGCGCCGCGTTGAGATCAAGCTCACGCAAGGTGACGCCGCGGTAAGCCACCGGCAGATACGGCATTTGCTCGAGTCCTTCGAGCAGCGCTTCGGTTTCGATGCGACCATGGGGCTCGACGTAGCCCGCGACAACGTCGACGCCTTGCGCTTTCAGCCGGCGCGCCTCCACCAGCATGGCATAGGTCTTACCTACACCCGCGGTAGCGCCGAAGAAGACCTTGAGCTTGCCGCGCTTAGCCTTTGCTTCCTCGCGCTGGACTCGCGCAATCTGCCGGCCACGGACACGGACGCGGCGG
>JANNFC010000661.1:0-3947 GCA_031379405.1 Betaproteobacteria bacterium
TCGGCTGCAACGGCGGGAGAGCGGTCCATATTTAGCCGCTTTCTCCTTACATATTCCCGATATGCGCGTCGAAATCATCGAAATCTGTCCTCGCTCTCCCACCGTTTCGCTATCGAACACCTAAGTCCGACAGGCTCCTAGACCGTACGCCTGACCATCAATTCCTTGATCTTGCCTATGGCCTTAGTCGGATTCAGGCCCTTGGGACATACATCCACGCAGTTCATGATGCTATGGCAACGGAATAACCGATAAGGATCCTCCAGATTGTCCAAGCGTTCCGCTGTCGCCTGGTCGCGAGTATCCGCCAGAAAGCGGTAGGCTTGCAGTAGCCCGGCGGGTCCCACGAATTTGTCCGGATTCCACCAGAAGGACGGGCAAGCGGTGCTGCAGCACGCGCACAGGATGCACTCATAGAGGCCGTCGAGCTCGGCACGCTGCGCCGGGCTTTGCATGCGTTCCCGCTCTGGCGGCTGGTCGTGGTTCACGACATAGGGCTTGATTGAGTTGTATTGCTTGAAGAACTGCGACATGTCCACGATCAAATCACGGATTACCGGCATGCCCGGCAGCGGCCGAATTTCCACCGGTTCCTTCAGATCCGCTATACGCGTGATGCACGCCAAGCCGTTCTTACCGTTGATGTTCATGGCATCCGAACCGCATACCCCTTCGCGGCAAGAGCGCCGCAGGGAAAGTGTGTCGTCGACGCATTTGATGCGAATCAAGGCGTCCAGCAGCATGCGGTCGTTTTCCTCCAGCACCACCTGGTAATCCTGCATGTAAGGAGCGCTGTCTTTATCGGGGTCGTAGCGGTAGATTTTGAAGTGCATGATTTTCCTTGAAACAAAACCTTAGTACGTTCTAGCCTTGGGTTCGAATGATTCGGCACTCAGCGGTTTAAGATGCACGGGCTTATAGTCCAGACGACAGCCCTCCTTGTACCAAAGCGTGTGTTTGAGGAAGTTCACGTCGTCACGTTTGGGGTAATCGGCCCGATCATGGGCGCCACGGCTTTCCCTGCGCGCTTGCGCCGACACCAGTGAAGCGACGGCCACTTCGATCAGGTTATCCAGTTCAAGCGCTTCCACTCTTGCGGTGTTGAACACCTTGCTCTTGTCCTGGATCTCGGTGCGCTGCGCACGCTCGGCCACTTCCTTGATTTTCTTGACGCCGTCCTCCAGTAGATCAGGGAAGCGGAATACGCCGCAGTGGGCCTGCATGGTTCGGCGCATGACGGCGCCGACTTCGTGCACGCTCTCGCCACCCTTCTGGTTGTCCAAACGGCTGAGTCGGGTCATGGTGCGCTCGGCGGCGTCCGTGGGCAAATCCTTGAATCCGGGATTGCCCTCCAGGAACTTGATGACGCTATCGCCTGCGGATTTGCCAAACACCAACAAGTCGGTCAGCGAATTGGTGCCGAGCCGATTGGCGCCATGCACGGAGGCACAGCCGCATTCTCCCGCGGCGTAGAAGCCCGTCACTTTCGCCTCCGGGTTTGCGCCCTGCGGTACCACCACCTCGCCGTGATAGTTGGAAGGGATTCCACCCATCTGATAGTGCACCGTCGGCACCACTGGGATAGGGTCGCGCACGGGATCGACGTTGGCGAATTTCTTGGCGATCTCGCGAATGCCCGGCAGGCGTTTCTCTATGATCTCCATGCCCAGATGATCCAGTTTCAGTAGCAGGTGATCGCCTTCCGGTCCGCAGCCACGGCCTTCCTTGATTTCGGTGGCCATGCCGCGCGCGACCACGTCACGGCTCGCCAGATCTTTCATGGTCGGGGCATAGCGCTCCATAAAGCGCTCGCCGTTCTTGTTGAGCAGATAACCGCCTTCGCCTCGCACGCCCTCGGTAATCAGCACGCCGACGCCCGCCACACCGGTGGGATGAAACTGCCAGAACTCCATGTCCTCCAGCGGAATTCCCGCCCGCGCCACCATGCCTAGACCGTCGCCGGTATTGATGAAGGCGTTGGTACTCGCCGAGAACACGCGCCCGGCACCGCCGGTGGCGAAAATCGTGGCGCGTGCGTGCAGCACGTAGACCTCACCCGTCTCCATCTCAAGGGCGGTGACGCCAAGCACCTGGCCGCTGGCATCGCGAATCAAATCCAGTGCCATCCATTCCACCAGGAAATAGGTATTGGCACGCACGTTGCGCTGATACAAGGTGTGCAACATGGCGTGGCCGGTGCGATCGGCTGCGCAACAGCTGCGCTGTACCGGACGCTCGCCAAAGTTCTGCGAGTGTCCGCCAAAGGGTCGCTGGTAGACCGTGCCGTTGTCATTGCGGTCGAAAGGCATGCCGAAATGCTCCAGCTCGATCACCATTTGCGGCGCCATGCGGCACATGAACTCGATAGCGTCCTGGTCGCCTAGATAGTCCGAACCCTTGATGGTGTCGTACATGTGCCACAGCCAGTTGTCTTCGCCCATGTTACCCAGCGCCGCGCCGATGCCGCCCTGGGCCGCCACCGTGTGCGAGCGAGTGGGAAATACTTTGGACAGCACGGCCACTTTGTAACCCGCCTCCGCCAGTTGCAGCGAGGCCCGCATACCTGCCCCGCCAGCACCCACGATCACCGCATCAAAACTTCGTTTCGGAAGTGCCATCTAGAGGCTCCACAAGATTTGAATGGACCAACCGGCGTAGCCCATCAGGGCCACGATCACCAGCACTTCCAGCATCAGCCGCAACCCCGTGGGTTGGATGTAATCCATGAGAATGTCGCGCACGCCAATCCAGGCGTGCCAGAACAAGCTGACGAGAAACACGAAGGTGCCTGCCTTGACCCCAGCATGTGAGAACAGCCCTCGCCAGGCGGCGAAATCGTTAGGCGGCCCGATGAGCAGCACGCCCAGCATCCATACCGAGTACAACGTCATCACCACGGCGGTGACGCGCTGGGCAAGCCAGTCCTTCAGTCCGTAATGGGCGCCCACGACGACTCTGTTCACCATATGCGTGCTCCCAGGATCAAGGTCAGCAGAATGCTCACCGCCAGCACGGCCCAGCTCGTGGTACGAGCGGTTTTCAGTTCGGTGCCCAAATGGATATCCAGGGCAAGATACCGAATGCCGGCGCACAAGTGATGCAGGAAGCCCCACAGCACGGCGATCAGGAACAACTTCCACAGCGGATTGTTCATGGCAGCCTTGAAGGTGGCGAAGCTCTCTTCAGAGGTCACACTGGATTGGAACAGGGACAGCAGGACCGGCAAGGCCAGAAACAGTGCCGCCCCGCTGATCCTATGCATAATGGATATCACCCCGGGCAGCGGTAACCGGATTTTCATCAAGTCCAGGTGCTTGGGGCGCTTCTTTGGCAGCGCTTCGCTCATCTTGATCTCCCTGTGGACACGCTTATCACCCTCGATCGGTCAATAACGTCAATTGATTTGATTCCTGTAATGATGCATGCGGGTATCGCAATAACTCATGCGCCATTCCATCGGCTTTCCGCCATAAGTGGTGGTCACCCGTTCCACCAGAAGCAGCGGAGATCCTGGCGTCAGTTTCAACTGCTCCGCCACTTCACCCATGGCATCCACCGCACGGATGCGCTCATGGGCGTGCAACGCCCTCACCCCGAAACCGCTCTCGTACATGCTGTAGAGCATGCAGTCATAGCGCTCCACCAGGGTTTCGGACAATCCTTTGAACAGCGGCGCCGGCAGCCGTACTTCCTCGTAACACACGTCCTGCCCGTTGAGGGCCAGCCGGCGTTTCAGGAGCAACAAGGACGCGCCGCGATTCATTTGTAACGTCTGGCGGCACGGCGCATCGGCTCGCACCCGCTCCAGACTCAGCAAGGTGGCACTGAGCGCGGTCAATTCGCCGGCATCGGGAGTGATACGCAAGAACGGAAACTGTACGCGCTCCTCGGCATGCGACGCCACGAAGGTGCCACGCCCCTGATAGCGAATGAGCAGCTTCTCCTCC
>JANNFC010000664.1:0-15383 GCA_031379405.1 Betaproteobacteria bacterium
TCAGCGTCGTGTTAGCCAACATCGAGAAGCAATCCTTTACCGTCATCGATGCACGCGCGAACGATCGTTTTCACGGTCAAAACGAAACCATCGATGCGGTCGGCGGACACATCCCAGGCGCCAAGAATCGTTGCTTCAAGGCCAACCTGGACGAAAAGTCGCGCTTCAAGTCTCCCGCGGCCTTGAGGTCCGAATTTGAATCGGCTCTCGACGGACGCTCACCGAGTCAGATCATTCATCAATGCGGATCTGGCGTTACCGCCTGTCACAACGCACTTGCCATGGAAATCGCCGGACTCTCCGGGTCGAAGGTCTACCCGGGATCATGGAGCGAATGGATCGCAGATCCTTCCCGTCCCATAGCGACCGATTGAGCCAGGGACTTCGGGGGCGGGGTATGAACCCCGCCCTTGACCAAATTGACCAAATTGACCAAATTGACCAAATTGACCAAATTGACCAAAGGGGGCTACGTGAAAATCACTTCGCTCCCTTTGGAAACCCCCGAAGCTTGCCCCCGCGCCAAGAGCGTGGGGAATACGAGTTGAATTGTATCGGTCTAGCCCATTTTCGCGTGCTTCTTAGCGGATGCGTCGCGTGCGGCCTTTTCCATGATCGCCTGTGCGACCCACATGGCCACAGCGTGCACTTCTCGATTGCTCGCCCCCCAGATATCCTTCAGCACGACGTAACTTTCTATGCCGTACACCAGAGACAAGGCCTTAAGCATGCGATCGAAAATTTGTCTGCCAAGCGTTTCCCGCAGTGGCTCCGCCGCGCGGGACAGGATGTCCCTGCGGTTGCCGCGTCGAAAGCGCTCCTCGGAAAGGATCCCGGACTTTTCTCGGGCCCAGTGATCGAGGGCGACTTGCAACGCAGCCCGTAATTGCGGCTCGAATTCCCTCAGCCGCACAAAGGTCTGTTCAAATAGGTCCTGAATGCGCCTGGGGCCGTCGCGCTCCTTCGAGTCGAAGCGCCGCACCGGGCCCAGACTTTCTTCAACGATGGCGGTGATCAAGGCGCTGTGGGTGGGAAAGTAGCGATAGGCGGTGGCGCGGGAAACGCCCGCGGCGGCCGCCACCTCCGCCACCGATACCACGCTGCCGTGGCGCGCCAGCTTCATGGCTTCGGCGATCAAGAGGCGTTGGGTGCGGGCGCGCCTGCCCGTCTCGGACTGTTCGCCGATTGGATTGGGAGTGCCGCTGGAATTGCTCGATCGTTCCACGAGTGTGCTTGACGCTAACCAAGAATCGCGAGTATCTTAGCTTGTAAATGAGACGGCTGTCTCATTTTGTAAGTCCAATTTTGTCTATCCTATTTTGCCTGTCTTTGTATCTGGCTCGAACACAAAACTATGGCCCCGTCGATCACTCGGAAGGGATGTCGAAACTGGAGGAGTTGCGCGTGTCCCGGACTTGGTATGAATTCGCATCGACGGATTCGGCCTATGTGTGCACATGTTGCTTCGCACCATGTGAAACGCTAATAGAGGCAGCATGACGCAACGCCTCATCGAGCGTATGGCCGTGGAAGTGGACGGGGAAGGAGATGCCGTAATTCTGGTACACGGCCTTGGGGGGTCTTCCAATATCTGGATCCCGCTTTTACCCGCACTGACTCGCCAACGAGTAGTACGCATCGATCTTCCCGGTTCCGCCCGTTCGCATCGTGCTCATGTGCTGGAAGGGGGCGCCCTGACCATTGAAGTCATGGTAAGCGCCGTATCCCGCATTTGCACAGCCTTGCAAATAGAGCGTGCGTGGTTCGTCGGTCATTCTCTCGGGAGCATCGTTTGTCAGCACCTCGCCGCTGCCCAATCCAAGCTGGTGCAAGGCCTTGTCCTGTTCGGCGCGTTACCGTGTCCGCCGGATGGCGTGCGACCAGGCCTTAAGCAGCGTGCCATCAAAGCGCGCGCTGACGGGATGGCAGGCGTGGCGGACACCATAGTGCAGGCGTCGCTCTCTACGCAGTCGCGCGAATCGCAGCCGGTGACCGTCGGTCTCGTGCGCGAAGTCCTCATGGCGCAAGATCCGGAAGGCTATGCGCGCAGCTGCGAAGCCCTGTCGGACGCGCAACCGGCAGACCTTGCGCGCATCAAGTGTCCCACGTTGCTGGTGACCGGTGATGAGGACGCCATCGCGCCGCCACAGGTGTCGCGGGCGATGGCGGCTGCCATGCCACATGCGCAAGTAGAAATTCTCTCCAAGTGCGGTCATTGGACGCCCCTCGAGAGAGTGCCGGAATGCAGGCGCTTGATCAGTCGTTTCCTGGAGCAAAGGAGATAAGCATGGCAAACGTCGTATTCACCAACGTACGCCTATTCGATGGCTCCGGTGACATGCCTTACACCGGTGAGGTGCAAGTGCAAGGCAACCGTATCGCGCGCGTCGCACGTGGCAGCAGATCGATCCCGGCGGCGGGATTGACGGTGATCGATGGCGCGGGCGCCACCCTGATGCCCGGCATGTGCGAGGCGCACACCCATTTCGCATGGAACGATCAACCCTCGCTAGGTTCGATTCAGAAAATGCCTACCGAGGAACACATTCTCTGGTGCGCTCATATCGCGGAGCGTTACCTGAAGCGCGGTTTCACTTCCTGCGTTGGCGCCGCGACAGCGAAGCCGCGCCTCGATGTGGTCATTCGCAACGCCATCGAACAAGGGATGATTCCCGGACCGCGTTACCTCGCGGCCAGTCAGGAAATCACTGTCGCCGGCGGGTTGGCCGACGAGACGCTCCCGCATCTGCCCTTCGAGGAATTGAACTTCGGCGCCGTGGTAAGCGGCCCCGAGGAAATGCGCAAATGCGTGCGCATGTTTTTGAAGTATGGCGTGGACACCGTCAAACTTAATCTCTCGGGCGAATACATCACCGGCCTGCCGGCCGAATTCACGCCCATGACGGAAGAAGAGATTGCCACCGCCGTGCGCGAGGTGCGCTTGCGCAACAAACGCCTGGCGGCGCACGCCCGTTCCAGCGAATCGGTGAAGCAGTGCGTGCGACACGGCATCGAAATCATCTATCACGCCAGTTTCGCCGATGAGGAAGCGCTTGACATGCTGGAGGCGAAGAAGGATCACCACTTCGTCGCGCCCGGCATCGCCTGGTTGATCCACACCTCGCATTACGCCTCGGAATATGGCATCACGCCGGAGATCGCCAAGAACATGGGTTATCACCGCGAGTTGGAGACCGCTTGCGTCACCTTGCAGAAAATGCGCAAGCGCGGCATCCGCATTTTGCCCGGCGGCGATTACGGATTTGCCTGGATCAAGCACGGCACCAACGCCAAGGACCTGGAGTACTTCGTAAAGTATCTCGGTTTTACGCCCATGGAAGCGCTGTTGAGCGCCACCAAACTGGGCGCCGAAATCATGCTGCGGCCCAAGGAACTCGGGCAGATCAAGGAAGGCTATCTGGCCGACCTGCTCCTGGTCGACGGTGATCCGGTAGCCAACGTCGCCGTGCTGCAAGACCCTGACCGAATGCTCGCCGTCATGAAAGACGGCGTGTTCTACAAAACCCCCGAGGTGCGCGCGGCTCGCGGCCGCATGGGCCTCAGCGCAGCCTAACGACAAGGAGGACGAGAGCATGCCCAACGTACTGTTTACCAATGTGCGCATTCTGGACGGCAGCGGTGCGCAACCTTTCACCGGTGATGTATTGGTGCAAGGCAATCGAATCCTGCGAGTGTCGCGTGCTGCCTCGGTCGGATCGGCGACCGGGGCGACGGTGATCGACGGCGCAGGCGCCACGCTCATGCCCGGCATGTGCGAGTCCCACACTCACTTCGCTTGGAACAACGCCGCCAACTTCGACGACATTCAACGCATGCCAACCGAAGAGCATGTGCTCTGGTGCGCGCATGTGGCGAAGGAATATCTCGATCACGGTTGGACTTCCTGCGTGGGCGCCGCTACTGCCAAACCACGCCTTGATGTGGTGATTCGCAATGCCATCAATGAGGGCTTGATCAAAGGTCCGCGTTATCTCGCCGCCAGCCAGGAGATCACTGTGGCGGGATCGTTGGGTGATGAAACGTTGCCCCATATTCCCTATCCCGAGTACAGCTTCGGCGCCGTGGTGAGCGGTCCGGAAGAGATGCGCAAGTGCGTGCGCATGTTCCTCAAGTACGGTGTGGATTCCATCAAGCTCAACCTTTCGGGCGACAACTTCGTGCCCTTCGCGCCGGCGCAGACCACCTGGATGAGTGACGAGGAAGTCGCCATCGCCGTGAAGGAGGCGAAGGTGCGGAACAAGCGCGTCAGCGTGCATGCGCGTTCGTGCGAATCGGTCAAGCAGGCATTGCGGCACGGCGCTGAGATCATCTATCACGCCAGCTTTACTGACAACGAAGCGCTCGACATGTTGGAGGCGCAAAAGGATCGAATTTTTGTGGCACCGGGCTTATCGGTCATCTTGAAGCTTCTGTATGAGGGCGAAGTCATCGGTGTTTCCCACGCCAAAGCGAAGGACATGGGCTACGAAGTGGAACTCGAAGCCGCCGTCAACAGTTTGAGCGCCATGCACAAGCGTGGAGTGCGTGTCCTGCCAGGAGGCGACTACGGTTTCTCGTGGGCACCGCACGGATCGAACGCGATGGATCTACAGTACTTCGTGAAGTACTTGGGCTTCACCCCGATGCAAGCGTTGGTATCGGCAACAGCCTATGGCGGCCAGATCATGATGAAACCCAAAGATCTGGGGTTGATCAAGGAAGGTTACCTCGCCGATTTGTTGTTGGTCGATGGGGATCCCCTGGCCAATCTCGGTGTCCTGCTCGAAAAAGACAAGCTGCTCGCCATCATGAAGGATGGCGTATTCCACAAAGAACCCGAAGTGCGCGCCGGGCGCTCGCGCTGGTCTTTGAGTGCGGCGTAATGCAGAGCATGACCCGTACGTGGCGCTATGCCCTAACCCTGGCAATCGTGATCCCACTCATCGCCTTCGCCATCTGGGCCCTCGACGACAACCCCAAACTGTTTCTGCGCACGTTGTTGAACGGCATTACGTTGGCCGCCCTTTATTTCGTCGTGGCCAGTGGCTTCACGTTGGTATTCGGCCTCATGCGCAACGTGAATCTCGCGCACGGTTCCCTCTACCTGGCGGGGGCTTACGTGGGTTGGATCGTGGGAGATGCCACCGGCTCCTGGTTGATGGCGGTGGCCGCCGGATTTCTGGTGGCAGCACTCATGGGTTTGCTGCTGCAAGTCCTGGTCTTCCGCTTCATGCCGGGACAGGATTTGCGCCAGACCATGTTTACTATCGGTCTGTCTATCGTGTTAGCCGATGTGATGCTGTGGAAATTCGGCGGAGAGATCTACCAGTTCGATCCGCCAAGCATTATCTACGGTAAGACGCCGATGCTCTTCCTCAACACCTATCCGACCTATCGTCTGGTTATGCTGGCAACGGCTATCGTCATCGGTTGCGTATTGTGGTGGTTCCTCAATCGCACTCGTGTCGGCATGATGATTCGCGCCGGCGTGGATGATCGCGCCATGTTGGCGGCCTCCGGCGTGAACGTGCAGATGGTGTTTGCCATTACCTTCGCCATCGGAGCAGGTCTCGCCGGGTTCGGCGGTGTGGTGGGTGGCACGGCACTGTCCATCTCTCCGGGAGAGGACACGCGCTACTTGCTCGCGTCGTTGATGGTGGTCATCGTGGGCGGCATGGGCAGCATCGTTGGCGCGGCCTTGGGCTCGCTACTGGTAGGTTTGGTGGAACAGATAGGTTTGGCTTACGCCCCAACCTATAGCATCGTGTTCACCTTCGTGATCATGGTGCTGGTCCTGGCGTTTCGTCCTCAAGGCATTCTGGGAAGGCGAACATGAGCGCGGCCTATTGGAGAAGGGCCATGAACGCGCGCGCCGGAAGCGTCGGCGCGCAAGGTACATGGGCGGCGCGCGGCACGCTTTATCCCGATGTCGCATTGTCGCCATCGCGCGGCGGGCGCACTGCTTGGAACGGCTGGCGAGCGGTGCGTGCGCGTCACGTATTGATACTCGCGGCATTGTTGATTTATCCATGGGTCGCAACGCCGTTCTTCACGTTTCAGATTGGCGGCCAGTCGTTGGTGCTGGGATTGATCGCGTTGTCGCTAACTTTTCTGGCGGGTTACGGTGGCATGGTGTCGTTGGCGCAGATGACCGTTGCGGGTATCGCCAGCTACTGCATCGCAATTTTCAGTACCAGCGCCGCCACCCAAATCAGCCTGGGCTGGCCCTGGTGGTTAGGCGTCCTCATCGCGGTCAGCGTCGCGACTTTGCTCAGTACGCTGATCGGCTGGCTATCGGTACGCACAGAGGGCATCTACACCATCATGATCACACTGTCCGTCGGTGTTGCCTTCTACTACCTGTGCGAGCAGAACTACAGCGTGTTGAACGGACATCAGGGCTTCCATCAGGTCTCGACACCGGTGGCCTTCGGGGTGAATTGGCGTGACCCGATTCCGTATTTTTATCTCGCTTTATTCTGTGCCTTGACGGGATATTTCTTCATCAAGTATTTGTTGCGCACTCCTTTCGGCTTGGCACTGCAAGGCACCCGCGACAACCCGCGTCGTATGAACGCGCTAGGTTTCAACGTGACGGCCCATCGCGTGGCCAGTTACTCCATTGCTGGCGTGCTCGCCGCTGTGGGCGGCGTGCTGCTGGCTTGGTACAACGGCTTGGTTACGCCCGGAACCGTGAACACGGGCGCGCTAATCAACATCCTGATTGTCGCCGTATTGGGTGGCATGCGCCACCCCATCGGGCCCTTCATCGGTGCCATTGTTTTCGTACTCATGCAAACCTTCGGTATCGACCTCGCATCGCAGTTGATGGGAGATTGGGCGAGGGAGCGTTTCAACTTAGTGATCGGGATGGTGTTCCTCCTGATCGTACTGTTTTCCCCGGATGGATTGCTGGGTTGGTGGTCTGGCTTGCGGGCGCGATTCGGCCCGCAAGCGAGATCAAATCGGGGTTAGGACGCGGCGCGCGCCGCAATAACGCAACTGGAGGATATGATGCAGTCAACAAGACGTACGTTTGGAAGAAAAGTGCTTGGCGCCGCGATGGTACTGGCGTTTGCCGGCACGGTGCAGGCGCAGGAAACGATCAAGGTCGGTCTACTGGCCGCGCTGGAAGGACCGTTCGCCGCCGGTGGACAGGATTGCATGCGTGGTGCTGAACTGGCGCTTTTGCAAAAAGGTGGTATGGCAGGTGGAAAGAAGATTCAATTCATCAAAGGATCCTCTGACGCTTCGCCGGACAAAGCCGTCAACGCCACGCGCAAGCTGGTGGAGCAGGACAAGGTCCAGATCATGATCGGGCCGCTCTCCGGTGATGAGGGCATCGCGGTGAAGAACTACTCGAAGACGCAGCCCAACATCACTTTCGTCAATGGCTCGTCGGGTGCGCAAGCGACTACGCTGCTCGATCCGTCCACCAACTTCTTCCGCTTTCATACCGAAGGTGCGCAGTGGATGGTGGGCTTGGGCGAGCACGCGCTGTCCAAGGGCTATAAGAAGATGTACCTGATTTCGGAAGACTACGGCTTCCCATACTCGCAGGTGCAAGGTTTCATGGCCAGCTACTGCGCCAAGGGTGGCCGCGTCGTGGGCAAGTCCTGGGTTCCCCTGGGTACCAAGGATTACTCCTCGGTCATCGCCAAGATTCCGAACGACAGCATCGATGCTTTGCTGGTGGTATTGGGCGGCTCCGATGCGGTGAACTTCCTGACGCAGTACGAGCAGTCCGGTGGTGACAAGCCCTTGGTAGGCGGCACCATCACGGTCGATCAAACCGTGCTCAACTTCAAGGGCAAGCGCCGCGAATCGCTGGTCGGCACGCCTTCCGCCGGTCCGATGGCGGATTCTCTCGATACGCCCGAATGGAAGAAGTTCGTGGCTGATTACAAGGCCAACTTCAAGGACGGTTTTCCGAGCCCGTCACTGTTTGCGTATCTGTACTACGTGAGCACGCGCGCGGCGCTGGAAGGTCTGGATGCAGTGAAGGGTGATCTCTCCGGAAATCAGGTCAAGTATCGAGAGGCATTGCAAAAGCTTTCCTTCAAAGGACCCGCGGGCGACGTGAGAATCGACAAGAACCGCAATGGCATCGGTACCACGTTCATCACCGAAGTCGTGAAGAACGCCGATGGCAGCCTGGCCAACAAGGTCATCAAGACCATTCCCAACATCACGCAAACCTTGGGACTGCCGGAAGCTGAGTTCAAGAAGATGGGCTTGGGTTCACGCGATGTACCTAACTGTCCGTGAGGAGGAAGGCGTGAGGCGTGGGGCGAGGTAAGGGCTGAGCGTGTGACGGCGGCAGAGCGGATTCGCCCGCCCATTACCTCGGGTGACGCCCTCGTCTTAGAGGGCGTCACCCGATCCTTCGGTGCGCTAAAAGCCATCGACGATGTAACGCTGCGCGTAGCGGCGGGCGAGCGGCGTGCCATTCTCGGTGCCAACGGTGCTGGGAAGACCACGCTGTTCAACGCCATCACCGGCGACTTTCCCCCCACGCAAGGACGTGTCTATTTTTTTGGTGAGGACGTTACCGCGCTCTCGCCCTTTGAGCATATCCGGCGAGGCTTGCGGCGTACCTACCAAGCCTCGCTATTGTTTCGCGAATTGTCCGTGCGTGACAACCTTTTCCTGGCGGTAAGAGGGGTGACGCGTGGGCGCTTCTCTTGGCGACGCGTGGGCCGCAATCACGCCTCGCGCGAGGCGGCGGATCAGTTGTTGGCCCATGTGCATCTCGACAAACTGGCGGATACGCCGGTGAACGCGCTCTCGCACGGCCAACAGCGCCAACTGGAAGTGGGCATGGCGTTGGCGGGCGCGCCGCGCTTCATACTGTTCGACGAACCGGCAGCGGGCCTTTCCCCAGCGGAGCGGCGTGATCTGGTGGCGCTGCTGGAAGGATTGCCGAGGCACATCGGTTTCATTCTGATCGAGCACGATCTGGAGATCGCGTTGCGCGTGGGCGAGCGGGTCACCGTCATGCACAACGGCCGCATCTTGAAGCACGGCACACCGTCGGAAATCGAGAACGACGCGCAAGTGCAGGCGATCTATCTGGGCTCACACCATGAGCACTGACGCTGTGAGCACCCCGGTATTGGCGATTGAAGGACTGGACGTTTATTACGGACGCGCGCACGCGCTGCAAGAAGTCTCCTTGACCTTGCCAAGAGGCGTGCTGGCCGTCGTCGGGCGCAATGGCATGGGCAAGACCACCTTGTGCAATGCCATCATGGGCATGGTGCCGTGCCGCGGGAGCGTGAAACTGCGCGGCGAGGAGATCGCCGGTCTGACGCCCAATCGCATTAGTGACAAGGGTGTGGGCTACGTTCCGCAGGGCCGCCGGGTGTGGCCTTCGTTGAGCGTGGACGAACATTTACGGCTGACCGAGCGCAGCGGTGGCAAAGCTGCGTGGACCATTGGTCGTATCTACGAAACCTTTCCGCGCCTAGCCGAACGCCGCCGCAATGGTGGCTCGCAACTCTCCGGTGGAGAGCAGCAGATGCTGGCCATTGCGCGTGCGCTGCTGCTCAATCCGCGTTTATTGGTGATGGATGAGCCCACCGAAGGGCTGGCGCCGGTGATCGTCGAGCAAGTTTCCAGCATGCTTAAGGCCCTGGCCAGCGAGGGCGAGGTGGCGGTGCTGCTCATCGAGCAGAATCTCGGCGTTGCGTTGGACGTCGCGGACGACGTGGCGGTGATGGTGAACGGGAGAGTGGCGCGCGTCATGCCATCGAGCGAATTGGCGGCGGACGAAGCGCTGCAACAGCGTTTGCTCGGCGTGAAGAGTGCCGAAGCAGAGGAGGAGGCTGAAGGGCAAGCCTTGCCGGAAGCTCCTGAGTCGCGAGTATTTACGGTCCGGCGCGCGGGTGATGATCGGATTGCGCAACCCGCGCTCGTCAACGAAGCACCGCGCAGCGTGCGCGGGTTTACGCGCTGGAACGTCAACGATCCGGCGGTCGTGCCCGTGGAGCGGGTGGTGCGTGCCGAGCCCAGCGTAGTCGAATCCCAGAACGCTGCGGAACAACCGGCACCGGAACCGGTGTTCGGTTTCGGTGACGCCGGTCAGCTTGCCTATGTGGCAGGTACCTTCGATACCAAGGGACGCGAATTGCTTTTTCTGCGTGCCTGCCTGGAGCGCGCGGGCGTGCGGGCCATCACCGTGGATCTTTCCACCTCGGGCAAACCTTCCTCCGCCACCGTGAGTCCGAGCGAAGTGGCGCGTCACCATCCACGCGGCTCGCACGCCGTGTTCACCGGTGATCGCGGCACATCGGTGGAGGCGATGACGCGGGCTTTTGAACGGTTCATTGCGACCCGCCGCGACGTGGCGGGCCTGGTTTCAGCAGGTGGATCGGGTGGTACCGCGATGGTGGCACCCGCCATGCGCGCATTGCCCATCGGCGTGCCAAAGGTCATGGTTTCGACCATGGCATCGGGAGATGTCAAACCCTACGTCGGTCCGGCGGACATCTGCATGATGTACTCGGTTACGGATGTTTCCGGTATCAATCGCATCTCGCAGAAAGTGTTGAGCAACGCCGCGCATGCGTTGGCCGGAATGATTCTGCACAGTAACAAACAGGACCTAGGTGCCGAACTGAAACCGGCGCTGGGTCTCACCATGTTCGGTGTCACGACGCCGTGCGTGCAGGGCGTCATGCAGAAACTGCAAGACCGATACGATTGCCTCACTTTTCACGCCACGGGTACTGGCGGGCAATCCCTGGAAAAGCTGGTGGATTCCAAGCTGCTCAATGGCGTGCTCGACATCACCACCACCGAAGTGGCGGACGAGGTGGTGGGTGGCATTCTCTCGGCGGGTCCCGAGCGCTTCGATGCCATCATCCGCTCGAAGATCCCCTACGTTGGTTCCTGCGGTGCGCTCGACATGGTGAACTTCGCGGCGATGGATACCGTACCGGCGCACTTCAAGGGGCGCAATCTTTATCGCCACAACTCCAACGTCACCCTGATGCGCACCACAGTGGCGGAGTGCAAGATTATCGGAGAGTGGATCGTCGCTAAGTTGAATCGCATGGACGGCCCCGTGCGGTTTGTCATTCCGGAAGGTGGTGTGTCCATGCTGGATGCGCCAGGCAAACCGTTCTGGGATCCGGTTGCCGACAAGGCGTTGTTCGACGCCATCGAGCGCGGTTTCCGCGGTACATCGCAACGGCGCTTGGTGAAGCTGCCGTACCACATCAACGAGCCGGCGTTTATCGATGGACTGGTACGGCAGTTCCACGATATCGCCGCGCACCTGACCGGTGCCAAGGCCGTCGCGCCCAATACCCGCTAACAGGAAAGTTTCAATGCCACGCTTCACTCGTCAAGAAATTCTCTCCAAGTTTCGCGGCATGATCGCACGCGGTGAACCTATCGTCGGGGGCGGCGCCGGCACCGGATTGTCGGCCAAGTGCGAGGAGGCGGGTGGCATCGACTTGATCGTGATCTACAACTCCGGCCGCTATCGCATGGCGGGGCGCGGTTCGCTGGCGGGGATGATGGCCTATAGCAACGCCAACGACATCGTGGTGGACATGGCACGTGAAGTACTGCCCGTCGTGAAAAATACGCCCGTACTCGCCGGTGTAAATGGGACGGACCCATTCATGATTACCGATCATCTGCTGCGCCAACTGAGGGATTTGGGATTTTCCGGCGTGCAGAATTTTCCGACCGTGGGGTTGATCGACGGTGTGTTCCGCAAGAATCTGGAAGAGACCGGCATGGGCTACGCGCTGGAAGTGGACATGATTCGTGCGGCAGCGAAGCATGCGCTGCTCACCACGCCCTATGTGTTCAGCGAGGCCGACGCGCGCGCGATGGCGGGAGCGGGCGCGGATATTGTGGTGTGCCATATGGGTCTGACCACCGGTGGGGCCATCGGCGCGGGCACTGCGCTCACATTGGAAGACTGCGTGCCACGGATCAATGCATGGGCTAACGCGGCGAAGGCGGTAAAACCTGATGTGATCATCTTGTGTCATGGCGGTCCCATCGCCATGCCGGAGGACGCCACCTACATTCTCAAGCATTGTCCGGGGTGCCATGGATTTTATGGCGCCTCCAGCATGGAGCGCCTGCCCACGGAAGAGGCGCTCACCGAGCAAACCAGAAAGTTCAAACGCATTACGCGATAGAGGAAGCAAGGAGGATATATGTCTGGCGCTGATTTCGGATACTTCATACTGAGCCTGGTCTCCATCGCCATCGTGGTGGCCATCGTTGTGTGGCTACTGCATTGGCTCTACCTACGTTCTTCCAAGGAGCGTGCTTTCGTGCGCACCGGTATGTGGGGACAGAGAGTTGTGCTCAATGGCGGAGCTTTCGTGCTGCCCATCGTGCACGATGTGATTCCGGTGAACATGAACACGCTGCGGCTCGAAGTTGCACGCGGGCGCGACAAGGCGCTCATTACGCGCGATCGGATGCGAGTGGACGTCGTGGCGGAGTTTTTTGTGCGCGTACAAGCCCAGGAAGAGGCCATCGCGAATGCCGCACAAACGCTCGGTCAACGCACCATGCAACCCGAGGCACTGAAGGAACTGATCGAAGGCAAGTTCGTGGATGCGTTGCGTACCGTGGCGGCTGAAATGACCATGGAGGAGATGCACGAGAAACGCGGCGTATACGTGAAGCGCGTGCGCTCGGTGGTCGCGGAGGATCTGCTCAAGAACGGTTTGGAACTCGAAGCCGCTTCCCTGACGCAGCTGGACCAGACCTCCATGGAGTACTTCAACCCCAGCAACGCCTTCGATGCCGAAGGATTGACGGGCTTGACCGAGCAAATCGAGAAACGCAAGAAGCAACGCAACGACATCGAGCAAGACACCATGATCCAGATTCGCAACAAGAATCTGGAGACGGAACGCATGGCGCTGGAGATCGATCGCGATCTCGAATACGCGCGCTTGTCGCAAGAACGTGAGCTCGAAGTGCGCCGAGCGCACCAACGCGCGGAAGTTGCGCAGGAACGCGCACAAAAAGAGCAGGAGGCCGAACGCGCGCAGATCTCCGCCAAGGAATCAGTGGAGAAGGCGCGCATCACTTCCGAGCGGGTGCTGGAAGGAGAGCGCATCCATCGCGAGCGTGAGGTACAGGCGGCGGAGATCGGTCGACGCCAAGCATTGGAATTGGCCGAGCAGCAGCGTGCCATCGCGGTGGCGCAGCAATCCAAGGCGCAGTCCGAAGCGCAAGCCGCGGCCGACCAAGCGCGTGCGTTGGCTGTGACGCAGGAAGAGCGCGTATTCACCGCGCGCGAAACGGAAATGGCCGAGCGCCGCAAGCAGATCGAATTGATCGATGCCAGCAAAGAGGCCGAACGCGATGGTATTCGTATGCGGCTCGCCGCACTTGCCGAGAAAGACGCTGCTATCAATCGCGGTGACGCTTTGCGCATAAACGCCGAGGCCGAGGCCGATTCCGACAAGATCCGCGCGCTGGCCTTGCGAATTCGCAGCGAGATCGAAGCCGAGGCGATGCGGTTGATGAATGAAGCGCAGAACGTGCTGACGCCCGATGCGCGCTTGTCGGCCTTGCGCTTGCGGTTGGTGGACAAGATCGAAGCCATCATCCGCGAGTCCGTCAAACCGATGGAGCGCATCGAGGGCATCAAGATTCTGCATGTGGAGGGCATGGGCGGCGGCGGGGGCTCAGGAGGAATGGATTCGGGAGGTGTGGGCCTGGCCGACGGACTGGTGAATTCCGCACTGCGCTACCGCGCGCAAGCCCCGCTGGTGGATCAACTGCTGCGCGAGATCGGCATCAACGGTGGAGATATCGGCAAGATCGCGCAATCCATGGCCGAGGCGCTGCCTAGCGCCATCACCAAATAGCGGAGGTCACGCGTGATCCGGGTGTATACCTCTAGCGTGATCGATGCGTCCGCCGAAAAAGTGTGGGAGGTGGTGCGCGATTTCAATAAGCTGCCGGCATGGCATCCGCTCATCGTGGAGTCACGCATCGAGAACGGCCACATGCCCGACAAGGTGGGATGCGTGCGAGCCTTTCGCCTGCGCGATGGCGGATTCATCCGCGAGCAGTTGCTGAGTTTGTCGGATTACGATTTCCAATGTATTTATTCCATCTTGGAATCCCCGATGCCGTTGACGCACTACATCGCTACGCTCAAGTTCACGCCCGTGACCGACGGAGAACGCACCTTCGCCGAATGGAGCGCCGAATTCGACTGTGACCCCGCACGCGAACAAGAACTTGCGCGCCACATTGGCCAAGGCGTGTTTCAAGTCGGCTTCGATGCGCTCAAGCAGCGCTTTGCGCGCCGCTAGCAGTCCATGCAAAGGGTCGTGCGCTCGGCAATCATCGACGCTCCCATCGAGCGCCTATGGGACGTACTGCGTGATTTCAATAGCCACGCCGAATGGCACCCGGCCATCGCCGAATCCCAAATCGAAGGCAACGAACCCTCGGACCGTGTGGGTTGCGTGCGCAACTTCTCTCTCAGGGATGGCTCACGCATTCGCGAGCAACTTCTAAGCTTGTCGGATCGGGAGCATCGCTTCACCTACTGCATCCTCGCTGCCGACGTCCCGCTCGAGCGCTATGTCGCCAGTGTGCATTTGAAGCCCGTCACCGACGGTGATCGCACCTTCTGGCACTGGGAATCGACTTTCCGCACGCCCCCCGGTCGTGAACGCGAACTCATTAGTTTGGTTGGGGTCGATGTTTATGAGGCGGGAATTGAGGGGTTGCGCAAGCTGCTGACGGCGTAGTTGTTGACGGCTGTCTGTTGGCGCATGTCTCCGATACGCTGCGGCGGAAGGCGCAGCGCCTTCCACCGCTAAAAAACTCGTCTTCCCCGCGCGCTTGGCGCGGGGGCAAACTTCGGGGGTTTCCAAAGGGGGCGAAGTGATTGGTACGTAGCCCCCTTTGGTCAAGGGCGGGGTCAATACCCCGCCCGCGAAATCCCTTTTAATCGTCAAACTAGTGATCAGGCTTACCGTAGCCATGCTGACAGTTGGCTTGCTTATCGTAAGCTAGACAACTAAAATCTCGCCTATGGTTATCAAAGAAGATCTATCCCGCAATTTCGGCTTCATCCTGCACGACGTGGCGCGGCTGCTGCGCACCACCTTCGATCGCCGGGTGAAGGATATGGGATTGACACGCTCGCAGTGGTGGGTGCTGCTGCACGTTTTCCGCAATTCCGGCGTCACGCAATCGGAATTGGCGGACATTCTGGAGATTGAGAAAGCCACCCTGGGCCGCCTCATAGATCGCCTAGAGAGTAATGGCTGGCTGCGCCGGGAAAGCGACGCCGTCGACCGGCGCGCCAAGCGCATCTTTCTCACCGAGGCGGTAGAGCCGGCCATGAAGGACCTGCGCACGGTTGCAGCCGA
>JANNFC010000710.1:0-4656 GCA_031379405.1 Betaproteobacteria bacterium
GCGCCGCGCTGGCCGCGACAACAGCAAACCGCCCATCTGCATGGGCAGCCATATCGATACCCAACCCACCGGCGGAAAGTTCGACGGCAATTACGGTGTCCTTTCCGGTCTGGAGGTCCTGCGCACATTGAACGACCACAACGTACAGACGGATGCACCCCTGGAGGCCATTTTCTGGACCAACGAGGAAGGCTCGCGCTTCGTGCCGGTGATGATGGGCTCGGGCGTATTCTGCAAGGACTTCACCTTGGAGCACGCCTATAGTTCGAAGGATGTCAGCGGCAAAACGGTGAAGGACGAACTTGCCCGCATCGGCTACATCGGCCCCGAGGAGCCGGGCCAGCATCCCATCGGCGCCTACTTCGAAGCGCACATTGAGCAAGGCCCGGTGCTGGAAGCCAACGACAAGACCATCGGCGTAGTGGAAGCGGTGATGGGTTTGCGCTGGTATGACTGCATCGTAACCGGATTGGAATCGCACGCCGGATCCACTCCGATGGAGACGCGCAAAGATGCCCTGCAAGCCTCCGCGCGCATCATTCAAGAAGTGGTCGCCATTGCCGATCGCTACGCGCCCAACGGTCGCGGTACGGTGGGATTCGTGCAGGTGTTTCCCAACAGCCGCAACGTCATTCCCGGACAGGTGACATTCTCCATCGATTTCCGGCATCCCGACCAGAACACGCACAATCGCATGGATGGGGATCTGCGCGCCTTCATCGCAACACTCGGAAAAGACAGCGGGCTTCCCATCGAGTTGAAGGAAGTGTCCTACTATCCGCCTGTGCCGTTTCACGAAGCCTGCATCGGCGCGGTGCGGCGCGCCACCGAAAAACTCGGTTACTCCCACATGCGGACCATCTCGGGTCCCGGGCACGACGCCATCTTCATGGCTCGCCTCGCGCCGGCCGGCATGATCTTCATTCCATGCAAAGACGGCATCAGCCACAACGAAATCGAGGACGCGAAACCGGAACACATCGAAGCCGGCTGCAATGTGCTGCTGCACGCGGTGCTGGAGCGGGCAGGCAGAGTGCGATAACCTCGCAGTCGCCAAGCCGAGAGGGTTCAGCAGTACTATCCAGAAGCTCACCAAACATAACTACCAGGAGGCTCTAAACAATGCTACGCAGAACAATTATCAAGACACTCATCGCGACCACGGCGCTGGCACTCAGCCAAAGCGCGTTTGCACAGGCGAAGATCAAAGTGGCCGCCATCTATACCGTGCCAGTGGAACAACAGTGGGTGAGCCGCATTCACAAAGCACTCAATGCCGCGCAAGGCCGAGGCGATATTGAGTACGTGTTCTCCGAGAGCGTGGCCAACGCCGATTACGAAAGAGTGCTGCGGCAATACGCGGAAGCGGGTCATCAGTTGATCGTCGGTGAATCCTTCGCCGTGGAGGCTGCCGCGCGCAAAGTCGCAAAGAGCTACCCGAAGATTTCTTTCTTGATGGGCTCATCAGGCAAACCGCAAGCGCCGAACTTCTCCGTGTTCGACAACTACATTCAGGAACCCGCTTACTTGACCGGCATGATCGCCGGCTCCATGTCCAAATCGAACATCATCGGCATGGTGGGCGGCTATCCGATTCCTGAGGTGAATCGTCTGATGCACGCCTTCATGGATGGCGCGCGTGAGACCAATCCCAGGGTCAAGTTCATGGTGACGTTCATTGGCTCATGGTTCGATCCGCCCAAGGCCAAGGAAGCTGCCTTCGCCCAAATCGACAAGGGTGCCGATGTGATGTACGCGGAGCGCTTCGGTGTGTCCGACGCCGCCAAGGAACGCGGCAAACTGGCCATCGGCAACGTGATCAATACGCAAGACAAGTATCCGCAAACGGTGGTGGCCTCCGCCCTTTGGAACATGGAGCCCAGCATCGACCAAGCGATCAAGCATGTGAAGGCAGGCAAGTTCGCCGCTGAAGACTACGGCCATCACTCCCTGATGAAGGCCGGTGGCGCTGAGTTGGCGCCGTTGGGTACCTTCGAAGGCAAAGTTTCTGCAGACGTGATGAAGAAAGTGCGCGATAAAGAGAAAGCCCTGAAGGACGGCAAGGCGCAGGTGAAGGTGACGGAGACGGAGCCTAAGTCGACGTTGTAGTCGCTAATTGGCGCAGAGATTCTCTGCCGCCACCCCACCATGAACCCCATCCTCAAACTCGAAGGCATCACTAAGCGCTTCGGCAATTTGGTAGCCAATGACAGCATCTCCTTGTCCCTCAACGAAGGCGAGGTGTTGGCATTGCTGGGAGAAAACGGCGCCGGCAAGAGCACGCTAGTCTCCATCCTCTTCGGGCATTACATCGCCGACGAAGGCAGCATCGAAGCCTTTGGTCAACGACTTGCGCCGGGGCAAACCAAAGCCGCATTGAACGCGGGCATCGGCATGGTGCATCAGCACTTCACACTCGCCGATAACCTGACGGTGTTGGACAACATCCTGCTCGGCACCGAGTCACTGCTCGCGCTTTCCAGCGCCCGCAGTGAGGCGCGCAGAAAAATTGGTGATCTGGCGCAGCGCTTCGGATTGGCAGCGGATCCCTCGGCAAAAGTGGGGACGCTTTCCGTAGGCGAGAAGCAGCGCGTGGAGATTCTCAAGGCGCTCTATCGCGGCGCGCGCATTCTGATTCTCGACGAACCCACCGCAGTGCTAACGCCGCAAGAAGCGCAGTCGCTGTTCGACACTCTGCGGCAGTTGATCGCCGAGGGACTCTCGGTGATATTCATCAGCCACAAACTGGACGAGGTGCTCGCGGTTTCCGATCGTGTCGCGGTTCTGCGCAGCGGCAAGCTCGTCGCACAAAGCAATGCGCGGGACACCTCCAAGGCGAGTCTCGCCGCACTCATGGTCGGACACGAAGTCCAAATGCCGCACCGCGACCAAGAAAGCCAGTCCGGCGCAATCCGACTCCTACTCAAGAATTGCTCGACCGCACCTTATCAGGGACGCACGGGGCTGCGCGATGTCTCCCTTGAAGTGCGCGCCGGCGAGATCGTGGCCGTGGCAGGCGTTGCGGGTAACGCTCAGGACGCCTTGGCCAATGTCTTATCCGGTTTGATTCCACTCAGCCACGGCAGCGTGAGCGTCGACGGCCATTCAATGCGAAGCGATCCCCGCGCGTGGATCGCAGCGAACGTCGGTCGCGTGCCCGAAGATCGCCAAAGCGTAGGCTCCATCGGAGATCTAAGCGTTTGGGAGAATGCCATCCTCGAACGCTACCAAGAAGCGCGCTTCAGTCGGGCGAGTCTTATCAATCGCGGCGCCGCTCGAGCCCACGCGCAGTCCTTGGTGCAGCGCTTCGATGTGCGCTTATTGAGCATCGATGCACCTATGCGCTCGCTCTCCGGTGGCAACATCCAGAAGCTATTGCTCGGCCGCGTCATGACGGAGAAGCCCGCTTTGTTGGTGGTGAATCAACCCACCTGGGGTTTGGACATCGGCGCAGTATCGTTCATTCATGGCGAGTTACTGGCAGCGCGGCGAGAGGGCGCCGCGATCCTGCTTATCTCGGAAGATCTCGATGAAATCTTCGCGCTCGCCGATCGGATTGCCGTGATGCATGCGGGACATCTTTCCGAGGCCAAACCCACGGTACAGTGGACCCTGTCCGCCATCGGCCTTGCGATGGCCGCAGCAGCATGACAGCTCCCGGCGCGATCGTCGGGGGATAAGGCGCGCCAGCGTCGCAATCCACGGTTGCATCACTACCAGAATGAAAGTTCCGCTGCCGATCCCAATGCTCAGTCACGTACCCAAAGACGGGAAGGCTCTGAATCAAAAGACCGCAGACAGACCAGCAACGGTCAATGGAGAACTTAAACTTGATTTCAGAAAGCCGCCGTTCATGTTGATTGTTATCCAGAAGAGTATGGCGTGTAGACATCGACATCAACTGATGCTATGTTTGATGCGAACAAATGAGGATTTCGAATGCGAACTACAGTAACGCTTGACGAAGGTCTTCTGGCCCAAGCCATCAAACTGACTGGCCCATTAGATCGTTCGGCACTGCTGCAAGAGGGCCTGAAGGCACTTATCGAGCGGGAAAGCGCTAAACGCCTCGCGCGGCTTGGGGGCAGCCAGCCCGAACTTAAACCTGCCCCACGGCGACGTCAGAGGACTAGGCCCTGATCCTAGTTGATACATCGGTATGGGTGGATCACCTTCGCAGAGGCAATGCTCGACTTGTAGCCCTCCTGGAGCGCAATGAAGTGGTGATGCATCCTTTTGTTCTGGGTGAAATTGCCTGCGGTAGCTTGGGCGATCGCGCGCTGATTCTGGAACTCCTCAGTCAACTGCCGCCTGCGGCGATTGCAGAGGCCGACGAAGTTCTCGGCCATATTGAACGCCACAAACTTTATGGCAAGGGAATTGGATATATCGATGTGCACTTGTTGGCGTCGGCTGCGATGGATAGGGCAACAATTTGGACGCGTGACAAGAGATTGCACACGGCCGCGCAACGATTGGAATGTGCGTTTTCGGAGGCGAACTAACCTACAAATGTAAGAAAGGGTAGAGTAGAGGACAGGCTTGCGCCTGCCCTCCCTCATCAAACCGTGCATGCAGTTCTCCCGCATCAAATGTGGTGGACCACATTTTGTGCGATATGTGGTGTTGACTAATATGTGGTCTTGTGGCGTTCAG
>JANNFC010000088.1:0-4829 GCA_031379405.1 Betaproteobacteria bacterium
CGCACCGCCACCACCACCATGCCCGTGCGCGTCTGGACGTCCAGCCGCGGGCACGCTTGCGGTAAATCGGATTGGGTGCTGACCCGTGAGGGAAATGTGGGGGGAAGCTGCGACGACCAGATCGGATGGCAATCATCGACCAACGGCAATACGGTCTGCCGCTATTTCACCTTTGGCGAATTGGGAGAGCTCCTTTGCTATGGCACCGATATCGATGGCATGGACCCCGCCATGGCGGCTCAGCACATCGTGTGGCGAAGCAAAGTGAAGGGCAAGGCTCCCGATCCCCATGCGATCCAGATCACCACAACGGATTATGTAAAGACGGTGGCCGAGCTCACCGGCGAGGCCTCGCACGAGATCGTCCTGAAGGGCACCTACACCGGCGAGCGCGCGGTCTCGCCTGTGTTCGACTGTCAGGACGATCCCGTCAAACTGCCGGCACAGAGCGTGGAGGCTTGCGAGCGCGACGCCAAGCACGTCGATCACGCTCAGTTGTGTACCAAGACTTCGGCCTTCCTGGCACCCTTCCGTAAGGCGCAAGTGGAAGCCTCGGCCAGCCAGTGATGCCGCCCAAGTTTCGCCAAAGCCTCATCTCCGAAGGAGCCCGCACGTGCAATCTTGCAAACAGTTATTGATTACAACGAGTATCGCGCTGTGGGCCGCGTCGGGCTGGGCCCAGCAGGCCCCGGCACCGACCTCGTCCTCAGCACCACCGACGGCCTCCGAGGCCAAGGCGGGAGCGGTCTCTCTGAGCGCCGATGAAATGGCCCTATCGTCTGAGATCCAGGCCTTTTTGATCAAGGAGCTGGGCAGCAAGGAGGCCATGTGGCAGAAAGTCATGGGTCGTCCGAAATTTCCCAACGAAACCCTAAAGATCTTCGTCCCCAAGAGCGCCATCCGGTTGGGAAATCTGGTTTATAGCAAGAAAGCCAGGTTCACCGTGACCAGCCAGTCCCAGAGCCTGGACAACTGCGTCACGCCCGATGCCAACGCGAAAGCGTCGACGTTAAAAAAGCACTTTCAATCCCAAACCCAGGTCACCAACACCGGCTCCTGGTCCAACGTCACCACCAACGAGACACAGCAGAAGCACTCTTTGGAAGTCAGCGCACAGGTGAACCTGCCGATGGGGGCTGGCGATATTTCCAGCTCCTATCGGTTCGGTACCCAAGACACCACTATGGCGCAGGATTCCAATGGTAAACAGGTGCAGCAATACCAGTCGCTGAGCATCGACACGACGCTTCAGGCCCTTCCACTGGAATCAGTCACCTATCAGACCGAAGTGATCATGTTAGTGGGTGATCAGGCAGCCTATCAGGCCAGTGCAAAGGTGGATTCCCGCGCGCCGATTTCCTTTGTCGTGGAATTGGAGGGCTTTACCCCGGGGTTTACCTACATGAGCAAAAGCGCATACGTTTTCGAGCTCGACAACTCGCCCCAGCCCGGCAACAAGGACGCGGACGCCGACTTGGCGCTGGGTAACTCGGTGATCGTCAGCGGCGACGGCGCCTATCTCTTCGGCAAGGAGGAGGGTACCGGACCGGGCTACCAGGGCAGGTACACGGTGGTGAATGGCGCCGCAAGTCCTGGTGGCAACGTCACGCGATTGTGGACACCGGTACCCTCCAACACGTGCGCGACCGACAACACTTTGACAATCACCAAGGACGGCCGGCTACAGTTACTGTGTGGCAGCAAGCTGCTATGGGATGCAGGCACTAGCAGAGCGCAAAGCAATCCGTGCTTTTACCTGGCTTTCCGCGGAAACGCCGGCGAGCTGGCCTGCTACAGCCAGAATCCCAAAAAAATCATCGACGACGCACAGCGCCAGACGGTAATGAATGCGCCGGTTTGGAGCAACAAGTCCGCCTCCAAGAGCCCCGCAGCAACCACCGCCCAGACCTTCAGCAACACCTATAAGTGGACTTTGAAGGAACTGGTTGGCAGGCCCTCGCACGAGTTCGTCTTCTCCGGAACCTATACCGGCAATCAGGTCATCGCCGGACCTAACTACTGTTCATTCACCTATGACCTCGCCTATCAGATGAAGACTCATAATTGCGTGAGAGTGGCCACGCCGGGCGTGGCGGAAAACGCAACGACGGGCCGTACTGAAACTACTAACAGCGCCCATGCATTCAAGAAGCGGTACTGTCCTCAAACTGAGAAATTTCTCGCTCCATTTCTGGCGAACAATCCTCTTTTGCTGGCGGAATAAGCAGTGACCGGATGCGATTAGTCGGCTTCGTCTATCGAATCCCCGGCCGTTACCAATACAGCAACGAGACAAAAGGAATGCATCGATGAAATCCTGGAGATTGTCCCTGATTCACGCCGGCATCGCCCTGTGGGCCGTTTCGAGCTGGGCCCAGCAGGCGCCACCGGCACCGGTCAAAGCCGCCGTCAAGACCGGTGCCGTGGATCAGACGCCATCGGAACTGGCCCTGTCCGCAGAGATGGAAGGTTTTCTGGCAAAGGCACTGGGTGGCGAGGATCAGCTCTGGCTAAAGGTAGCCGGCGCCCCCAAGCTGCCTAACCAAACGCTCGAGATTTTCGTCCCGAGCGCGGCCATCAAGCTGGGCGACCTGGTCTATAGCCCCAAGGCGCGGTTCAAGGTGCAGAGCGAGACCCAGAGTCTGGATAATTGTGTGCAACCCTGGACTGATGGCCAGAGGCCTCCGCCCCCCCTGCGACGGCAGGTGCAATCTGTCGCCCAGGTCACCAACACGGGAACCTGGTCGACCGTGCGGTCCAAGGAGCATCAGTCGGATCATGCGCTCAGTATCAGCGCGACCGTGCACTTCCCCTTGGGCATTGGCTCAGTCACCAGTACCTACGATTTCAGTAAGCTGGAGACGAGCCGGATCGAGACCACCACGGGGCAAGAAGTGCAGAAGATAGACACGCTAAGTATTGATACCACGCTCAAGGCCGGTGCCCTCCAGTCCGTGGTGTATCAGTCGGAGGTGGTCATGCTGGAGGGCGACCAAGCCCCCTACAAAGCTACCGCCGAAGTGAACTCCAATGCGCCCATCCGCTTTGTGGTCCAGACCGATGGATTCACGCCGGCGGTCGCCTTCATGGCGCGGGGCGGCTATATACCCGCCTTGGACAATACACGACCCCTGGGCAGCAATGTCGCCGATGATGTCTACCTGGGCGATAAGGTAGTCGTCAGCAACGACGGCGCCTATGTATTTGGCAGGGAGCGAGGCACGGGTATGGCGCGAGCGGGGACCTACTCGGTCGTGGACTTTCCCGCCAGCAACGCCACGACCTTGTCGCGTATATGGAGCCCGCTGACGAACAACACTTGCGGTCTCGACATGGATCTGGTGCTCACCGCTGAGGGTAAGCTGCAGATCCGTTGCGGCAGCGCAGTACGCTGGGATGCGGGGGTCAGCACGGCCAAGGGCAATCCCTGCTACTACCTCGCCTTCCTGGGCAATCGAGGTGAACTGGCTTGTTACAACCAGAACCCGAATCTGATCGTTAGCGATACTGAAAAGCAGGCTGCCTGGAAAGCACCTGTCTACTCCACCAAGAGCACGTCGAAGGTGGCCGAAGGCGCAACCGCTCAGCCGTTCTCCATTGAGAAGAAATTCACGCTGGCGGAATTGATCGGACGGCCCACCCACGAGTTCGTATTCTCGGGACAGTATTCCGGAAATCAGGTGGTGTCCGGACCTACCTACTGTTCCTTCACCTACGAACTGGTCTATCAGCCCAAGACCGGCGCTTGCCTGGTACAGGACCCGAACACCGGTGCGCAAACTCATAAGACCGCGGGTACTCAGAATTCAGCGGTCGCCAAACGTCGGTTCTGCCCGAAGACTCAGGAGTTCCTCACCCCCTTTCTCGCACGCAATCCCCTGTTGCTGGCACAGTAGCACTGGGTTGCTCGTGCCCTATCACCTCATTCTAGGAGCCAAATAATGACTCTACATGAAACTATCGGCCGCTGGACGGCGGGTGCACTGAGTATTTGTCTAGTGAGCGCGAGCGCGTGGGGCGGATGCGACCAACTGCGCGGCCCGGCCAATCCAGAATCGCGATACATCATTAGCGAAGACGGATGGCAAGTGCATGACAGCAAGACGAATCTGACCTGGATGCGCTGTTCCTACGGTCAAACCCTGTCGCCGGACAAGAAGCGCTGCTTAGGAGAGGCCAAAGCGATAGGACTGATACCCAACCCCAATCTCAATCTATACGAATTCTGGATACCCCCGGAGCCGTACTACAGCCTCGGATGGCAAAGACCGGACACCCGTGTGCTAAAAACGCTCGTCGATGCAAATTGCAGGTACCCAGCCATCAATCCGGTTGTATTTCCCGATACACCGCCGGCGGTTTTCTGGGGTGGTGAATTTTCCTCGCACAACAGTCATGGACACGATTTCTACAAGTACATAAACTTTGGGGATGGTGGTTGTTGTGGCAGCAACGAGCAATGGGTGGCGCATTACCAGCGCTTTTATCGAGAAGGCAAGTGATGTGGCGTTCAGGGTGTCGTGGGTTCAATTCCTTCAGTCTCTGACAAGTTAAGTGTTGACAGATTTGGCGAAGATTCTGATGCAACAGAACTCTCGCCGGGGGATATACAAGGGGGACACCCCTTGCTCCTTCTTGGGGGATAAACAAGGGGATGCTCCCCTTGTTCGTAACATGATTGTTGGCGGCACTATCTCTACTGTCTTGGTTCCGGCTCCGCCGGCTTAGGTTGGCGGCGATGGCCAGTTTCGCCGCTTCGGCCTGATGCACGCTCAGTGTCGCGGTGAGCCGTTTCATGTTCTCCTCGAATGCCTCGCCGTCGTCCTCAG
>JANNFC010000012.1:0-8731 GCA_031379405.1 Betaproteobacteria bacterium
TCACCGTCGCGCCCACGCCGGCAGCGATCATGTGTGCCACCGCCTCCTCGTCGCGCAGCGGGCCTACGGCGATGCCCGTTAGGCCTTGACTCAGCGCTTCTCGGAGGACGTACATGGTGTCTTGCGTGGCGCCCGAGGCGCAGTTGTCCGCATGATCCAGTAAAAGAATAGGGCCGCCGGTTGCTTGCGCCATGTGTTTGGCTCGTTCGATGGCTTGCGTAAGCGGTTCGCCGCGATAGATGAACGCCTCCTTGTGCTTCCAGCCGATGTCGAGAATGCGTTGGCAGGCGGCTTGGGCGGCGTGCAGATTGCCGTCGGCGACCACGACCGCACTGAAGCCCGCATCATGCATATCGGCCTGCTGAAAGCCGCCGAAAGCGCTTGCGGCCAAAAGCCCCTCGCGCTCGGCCGCGCGGGCGGCGTCGACGCAATCCTTCATCGGCGTTTCGCCGGTGTTCTGCTTGAGGGTTTGGGCGAGCACAGGAATGTTGCCCCAAGTCATCACCGGATTGACTTCGCCCTTCAGGTAGCGCAGCAGAACGCTGCCGGCAAGATGCCCGGATTCGTACTGGTCTACATGGGGATAGGTTTTGTAACCGGCGATCACTGTGCAATTGCGCACCATTCGATCGGTCACATTGGCGTGCAGGTCCAAGGACACGGCGATGGGAACGCGTGGCGCGAGGCGGCGAATTTTCTCCAACAAAGTGCCTTCGCCGTCGTCGGTGCGGTCCGTTACGACCATGGCGCCGTGCAGATCGAGAAATACCGCATCGCAGCCCTTGGCCACCGCTTCGCAGATGGTGTCGCAGATGCGGTCATAGGCGTTGCCGTCCACCGGCCCGCTCGGATTGGCCCAAGCGGCAATCGGTGTGACCGATTGCGCGTTCACCGATTCGGCCAAGTCCAGGAATGCGGCCATCGGTAGCCGCGTTCCCTTCATTGCGCGATAGGCCGCATCATCCAGATAGGGGCCATCGCTGCCGCCGAACACTTCCCACGGCGTGCGCACCGGCGAGAAGGTGTTGGTCTCGTGCTGCATCTGTGCGATGACGAACTTCATCTTAGCAGCCCATGCCTCACAGTGCGATGCGCTTGCCTAGGTCGTTGCTTGCAGGACATCGGCCACGGTTCCGATCAATTGGTCGATCTGTGCCTTGTCGATAATCAAAGGTGGCGAGAAGGCCAGCGTGTCGCCCGTCGTACGAATCAACACGCCTTTCTCCCAGCACTTGGTGAAGACATTCATGGCGCGCGCCGTCGGTTTGCCGGCGATGGGATCGAGTTCGACTCCAGCCACCATCCCGATGTTACGAACGTCGATGACCTGTGGTAGCCCCTTGAGGGCGTGCACGGCGTCTTCCAGATAGGGTGCAAGAGCGGCGGCGCGTTCGAATAGTTTCTCGTCCTTGATCAGATCCATGGTAGCCACGGCCGCTGCCGAGGCCAACGGATGTCCGGAGTAGGTGTAGCCGTGATACAACTCGATGCCTTCCGGCCCGTTCATGAACGTGTCGTAGATTTCCTTGCGCACGATGACGCCACCCATGGGAACGGCGGCATTGGTGACGCCCTTGGCGATGGTGATCATGTCCGGCACGACATCGAATGTGTGGGAGCCGAAGGCGTTACCGGTACGGCCGAACCCCGTAATGACTTCATCGAAGATCAGCAAGATGCCGTACTTGTCGCAGATCTGTCGCAGGCGTTGCAAGTAGCCTTTGGGCGGGATGAGTACACCGGTGGATCCCGCCATCGGTTCGACAATTACCGCGGCGATATTGGAGGCGTCGTGCAGCGGAATAAGCCGATTCTCCAACTCGTCCGCCAAATGCGCGCCATGCTCCGGCTGGCCGCGGCTAAAGGCGTTTTGTTGCGGCAGATGGGTATGCGGTAAGTGGTCCACATTGGGCAGCAAACTGCTATTGAAGGCCTTGCGATTGGCGGTCATTCCACCCACGGAAATGCCACCGAAGCCCACCCCGTGATAGCCGCGCTCGCGCCCGATAAGCATGCGTCGCGTTGCCTCACCTCTCACACGATGATAGGCCAGGGCGATCTTCAACGCAGTGTCCACCGCTTCTGACCCGGAGTTGGTGAAGAACACCTGGGTCATGCCCTTGGGTGCGATGGAAATCACCCGCTCGGCCGCCACGAACGTAATCGGGCTTTGCATCTGAAAAGCGGTGGCGTAGTCCAGACTTTCCGCTTGTTTCTTGATGGCTTCGACGATGGGTGTCCGGCAGTGTCCGGCGTTGACCGCCCACAGCCCGGAGATACCATCCAGAATCTGGCGGCCGTCGTGCGCGGTGTAGTGCATGTCCTTCGCCGCCACCAGCAATCGAGGAGACGACTTGAATTGCCGGTTGGCCGTGAACGGCATCCACAGTGGCGCTAGATTGAGTTGGGCCAGCAGTTCTTGCTCTCGGGTTCCCATTGCAATGTCTCCTTGAAGGCTCGCGAACGCTCGCGAATTGTGGGGATTATAGAGGGAAGCTATGCATGCGCCTGATCTTATAGGGCGCTGCGCCGCTACGTCTGTGGGGCATGTATGACAAGGCCGTCCGAAGGGCGCCCCTATTTTGGCGGATTCGTTTGTGAAGCCCGCGCAATTTCGGTAACATCACGGTCGTTATTCAGCCTTACTGCAGACTCAACAAAGCACAGTGGCAAAGTACATATTCGTAACGGGCGGCGTGGTCTCATCCCTAGGTAAAGGGATCGCCGCCGCCTCCCTTGCGGCGATTCTCGAATCGCGCGGTATCAAACTCACTCTTCTCAAGCTCGATCCATACATCAACGTCGATCCGGGGACGATGAGCCCGTTCCAGCACGGCGAGGTGTTCGTCACGGAAGACGGCGCCGAAACCGACCTGGACCTGGGGCACTACGAGCGTTTCGCCAGCGTGAAGATGGGGCGGCGCAACAACTTCACTACCGGCCAAATCTACGATCACGTCATCCGCAAGGAGCGCCGGGGAGAGTACCTGGGGCGCACGGTGCAAGTCATTCCGCACATCACCGACGAGATCAAGCTCAACATCCGCGCGGGTGCGGAAGGGGCGGACGTGGCTATCGTCGAAATCGGCGGCACGGTGGGCGACATCGAATCACTGCCCTTCCTCGAAGCCATCCGCCAGATGGGCATCGAAGAGGGCAAGATCAACACCTGCTTTATCCACCTCACGCTCTTGCCTTATATCGCGACCGCGGGAGAACTGAAGACCAAGCCCACGCAGCATTCCGTGAAGGAACTGCGCGAGATCGGTATCCAGCCCGACATTTTGCTTTGTCGGGCGGACCGGCCATTACCCGACGACGACCGGCGCAAGATCGCGCTCTTCACCAACGTTGCGCCGGAAGCGGTGATCTCCGTGGTGGACTCGGACAGCATCTACAAGATCCCGGCTATGCTGCATGATCAGATTCTGGACGAGATCGTGTGCCACAAACTGCAGATCCTCGCCAAAGGCGCGGATCTGTCCGCCTGGAACAAACTGGTCGATGCGCTAGAACATCCCCAACACGAAGTGAACATCGCCTTCGTGGGTAAGTACGTGGACCTGACGGAGTCGTACAAATCCCTCTCCGAGGCCTTGATCCATGCCGGATTGCACACGCGCTGTAAGATTAATATCCACTATATCGATTCGGAAGCCATCGAGTCCGAGGGCCCCGGTCGACTGGCCACCACGGACGCGATTTTGGTGGCGCCTGGTTTCGGTCGACGCGGCGTCGAGGGCAAGATTCAAGCGGCCCGTTTCGCCCGTGAACAACGCATACCCTACCTGGGTATCTGTCTTGGAATGCAGTTGGCGGTGATCGAGTTTGCCCGTAATGTGGCGGGATTGACGGGCGCCCACAGTACCGAATTTGATTTGGAAACACCTCACCCCGTGGTGGCGCTGATCACACAGTGGATGGACCGCGAAGGCAAAGTGGAGCGCCGAGATGCCACCTCCGATCTGGGCGGCACCATGCGCTTGGGCGGGCAAAGCTGTCTGCTGGCGGAGGATTCCAACGCCCGCCGCGTTTATGGTGTCCCACAAATTGTCGAGCGGCATCGCCATCGATACGAGGTCAACAACATCTATTTGCCTCCGCTCGAAGTGGCAGGGCTTAAGGTGTCTGGGCGTTCCGCGGACGGCAAGGGATTGTGCGAGATGATCGAATTGCCCAATCATCCTTGGTTCATCGGATGCCAGTTCCACCCGGAATTCACCTCGACGCCACGCAAGGGACATCCATTGTTCAGTGCTTTTATCCGCGCGGCGTTGGCACACGGTGCCAAGAACAACGTGGTGCCGGTGGAATTGGATCGTTCACGCGCAGAGAAAAGGGCGTGATTTCGCGCAATCGGTTGTGCAAACCTCCGTACCGATGAAACTTTGCCACTTCGACGTCGGCCTGGATAAAACTTTTTTCCTGATCGCCGGCCCCTGCGTGATCGAATCACGCGAGATAGCCATGGAGACCGCCGGATATTTGAAAGCCCTGTGCGCGGAACTCAGGGTGCCGTTCATATTCAAGTCTTCCTATGACAAAGCCAACCGCAGTTCCAGCAAATCCTTCCGCGGTTTAGGCAGGGACACGGGGCTAAGAATTCTCGCGGACGTGAAGCGCGAGATCGGTGTTCCGGTGCTCACCGACATTCACGAAATCGACGAAATTTCCGCCGCTGCTGCGGTCGTGGACGTGTTGCAAACACCTGCGTTCTTGTGCCGGCAGACCGATTTCATTCGCGCTGCCGCTTCGGCGGGGCGTCCGGTAAATATCAAGAAGGGACAGTTCCTCTCGCCCTGGGAAATGAAGAACGTTGTTGCCAAAGCCAAGGAAGCCAGCGGCACCGACAACGTCATGGTGTGCGAGCGGGGCTTCTCTTTCGGTTACAACAATTTGGTGTCCGATATGCGCTCTCTGGTGGTGATGCGAGAGACCCACTGTCCGGTGGTATTCGATGCCACGCACTCGGTGCAGTTGCCGGGCGGACAGGGCGACGCCAGCGGAGGACAACGGGAGTTCGTTCCAGCGTTGGCGAGAGCGGCCGTGGCCACCGGGATTGCTGGCTTGTTCATGGAAACCCATCCCGATCCGAGCAAGGCGCTCTCCGATGGTCCCAATGCCTGGCCTTTGCATCTGATGCGGGAACTGTTGGAAACGTTGGTCGAATTGGATGGCGCCGTCAAACGGCGTGATTTCGCGGAGAATCGCCTGGCGGCGAAAGCGTAAAGGAGAAAAATGAGTTCAATCGTCGATGTCGTCGCGCGCGAGATTCTGGATTCTCGCGGAAACCCCACGGTGGAAGCCGATGTGCTGCTGGAATCTGGCGCCATGGGGCGGGCGGCCGTGCCTTCGGGCGCGTCCACGGGGCAGAAAGAAGCCATCGAATTGCGTGACGGCGACAAGAGTCGCTACCTGGGCAAAGGAGTATTGAAGGCCGTCGGGAATATCAACACCGAAGTGTGCGAAGCCATTATCGGCTTGGACGCCGAAGAGCAAACCTTGATCGACAAGACCTTGATCGATCTCGACGGCACTGACAATAAATCACGCCTGGGTGCCAACGCGACCTTGGCCGTGTCGCTTGCTGTCGCCAAGGCAGCGGCGGAAGAATCCGGACTGCCGCTGTATCGCTACTTGGGCGGGGCTGGCGCTATCGAATTGCCGGTGCCGATGATGAACGTGATCAACGGCGGGGCGCACGCCGACAACAGTCTCGACATACAGGAGTTTATGATCATTCCTGTTGGGGCGCCGAGTTTTCGCGAGGCGTTGCGTTGGGGCGTGGAGGTGTTCCACACCTTGAAGAAGGTACTGCACTCCAAGAAGATGTCCACCGCCGTCGGTGACGAAGGCGGCTTTGCCCCCAATCTTCCCAGCAACGAGGCGGCTTGCCAACTGCTGGTGGAAGCTATCGGACTAGCCGGCTTCAAGGCGGGTGAGCAAATCGCGCTGGGATTGGATTGCGCCAGTTCCGAATTCCACAAGAACGGCAAGTACGAACTGGAATCGGAGAAAGCGTCCCTCACGTCCGAACAATTCGCCGATTACTTGGCGAATCTGGTCAGCAAGTATCCCATCCTCAGTATCGAGGACGGCATGGGCGAAACCGACTGGGACGGTTGGGCCCTGTTGACCGCGAAACTTGGCAAACGCGTACAGTTGGTCGGTGACGACGTATTCGTGACCAATACTAAGATCCTCAAGCAAGGCATTGAGCGCGGCATTGCCAACTCCATCCTGGTAAAGATCAATCAGATCGGCACCTTATCGGAAACCCTGGCGGCCGTGGAGATGGCGAAGCGTGCGCGCTACACCGCGGTGATCTCCCATCGCTCCGGCGAAACAGAAGATACGGTCATCGCCGATATCGCGGTGGCTACCAACGCCATGCAAATCAAGACCGGCTCCCTGTCGCGCTCGGACCGTACGGCCAAGTACAATCAACTGCTTCGAATCGAAGAAGAACTGGGCGACTGTGCTTCCTATTCCGGGATGGCGGCCTACTACAATATTCGCTAGATGAAGTTACTGGCGCTGCTATTCGTGGTTCTTATCGCCGCCCTGCAATCGCCGCTCTGGTTTGGCAAGGGTGGTTGGTTACGGGTGTGGGAGATCAACCGCGACGTCGAGGCGCAACGCACCATCAACGATAAATTGCGCTCACGCAACGCTGGACTGAGCGCCGAGGTGCGGGACCTGAAACAAGGCTACGACGCCATCGAGGAAAGAGCGCGCTCTACCCTCAACATGATCAAACCCGACGAGTTGTTCTTCCAGGTGATCGAGCCAGCCGCGCGCGCATCTGATGCTCCGTCGCGGGGCGCTGCCGCAGGCGGAGACTCGGTTTCGCTCTCGACTCGGTAGTTGCATCGGCTACCCCCTGTGCCCCCCAGAAGGTCACTAGACCCCTTCGATACTATTCGCCTCATTTGAGGAAACAAGATTCCCAGACAATTCCCACCCAAACGCAGATTAGGCCGCCGCGTCGCACTCATTATTGGCTGCGTGATGTTGGCCGTGATCGTCGCCTTGTTCGCCAATCTCTGGAGGCACCCCAGCAAACAGATCCAAGTAGTGACCGCCGATCCTGTCGCCGTCAACGCGGGTGAGGCGGCGCAGCGGCTTTCCCAGCTTCTGCGCTTTCCGACCGTCTCTTTTCAAGAGACCTCACGCATCGACCGCACGGCGTTCGAAGCGTTGCGGGGTTTTGTTGCGCACACCTATCCGCAGGCGCATCGTGTTCTGGCGCGCGAAGAGATCAACGGCAGTCTGCTGTATCGCTGGCCTGGAACGGATGCGTCCTTGCTCCCCATCCTGTTGATGGCGCACCTGGACGTGGTGCCTGGAGAGGAGGGCGGCGCGTGGAAGCACGCCCCGTTTTCAGGCGACATGGCCGAAGGCTTCGTTTGGGGACGCGGAGCATTGGATGCGAAGGGTTCCATGGCGGCCATGCTGGAAGCAGCCGAGCTTCTCACGAGACGAGGCTTTCAACCTCGTCGCACCGTTTACCTTGCCTTCGGCCACGACGAAGAGATTGGGGGCAAGACGGGGAATGCCGTCATCGCGGAAAGGCTCAAGGCACAAGGCGTAAAGCTGCATGCCGTCCTGGACGAAGGGTCGGCGGTAACGGTCAAGATCGTTCCATACGTGACGCAGCCGGTGGCTCTGATCGGGATTGCCGAGAAGGGCTACCTGACTCTCGAATTGAGCGTGACGGGGGAGGGCGGACATGCATCCATGCCCGCTTCAGTGACCAACGTAGAGATACTTGCGCGCGCATTGCAGAAGGTGACCAGCATGCGCAATGAGGGCATGTTGACCACCGCCGTGCGAAGCCAACTGCATTGGCTGGCACCCGAGTTGCCGCTGGCGCAGCGATTGGTATTCAGCAATCTGTGGATGTTCGAGCCTTTGGTCAAACATCTAATGAGTCAGCGCCCCACGGGGGATGCTACCTTGCGTACCACCATTGCGCCGACGATGCTGCAAGGTAGCGACAAGGAAAACGTCTTGCCGTATCGCGTCTCCGCCATCATCAATTTCCGGCCCTTACAGGGGACGATGGTTGAACAAGTGACTTCGAGTGTGCACAAGATCGTGGCCGACGACCGAGTCAACATTGCGGTGACGGGCAGCGTGACCAGTGAACCTTCGCCTGTGTCCGCCACCAAAGGGGAAGCGTTCGATACGCTTCATCGCAGTATTCGAGAGACTTTTCCCGACGCCATCGTCGCGCCCTCACTCGTGTTGGGTACCACCGATTCGCGTTACTACCGGGATATCGCGAACAATATCTATCGCTTTATTCCAGTGCGCCTGGAAGCGCAGGACGTCGCACGCTTCCACGGTCGAGATGAGCGCGTAGCCGTAAAACACCACGAAGAATCCATCGCGTTTTATGTGCGCTATATGCGCAACCAGTAGCGTTTGTCGACGGACAGATTGGTGGCGCACTAGGAGCGCGCGGGTCGACAAACCCTAAGCCGGCCGAGCCGGAGCCAAGACAGTCGAAACTGTGCGGCCAAAATGCATGTTACGAACAAGGGGAGCACCCCCTTGTATATCCCCCGGGGAAGTGTCGTCGCACCATAATCTTCGCCAGTTCTGTCAACACTTGACCCATAAGCGACTAAGTTAGAAATCGCCAGGGGTGTTTAGGTTGGCGAAGGCGGAGGGCAAATCGAAGGGAACTACTTCGTGAGTGTGGTTAAGGATCCAGTTTTTGACG
>JANNFC010000063.1:0-3422 GCA_031379405.1 Betaproteobacteria bacterium
CACGGTATCCGGATCCATAGACCCCGTTTACCCAGACTGAAGACTGACCAGACGAGTGGTCTGCTAGATCTAAGTTTAAGCGATCCGTATCCAGTCATTCACAACGCAATCGCGATGCTCAGCGATCGAAGGGTGAATGGAAACTCCGGAGTGACTCAGCGTGTCCCAGACAAAGATAACGCCGATAAATGAGGAGCACCTAGAGGAGATCGGTAGGTTCCTGCACGAGAACCTCAATCGACATTTCTCACCGGAGCGATGGATCCAGTCGCTTACGCACCCATGGGCTCAGTCGCGTCCCAACTTCGGTATGCAACTAAGAAACGAGGGGATGCTGGTCGGAGTCTTTTGCGCCATCTATTCTGATCAAGTGATCGATGGTCGCGTGGAAAGATTTTGTAACCCGCACAGCTGGTGCGTTCTCGATGCCTATAGAAGGCATAGCATTGGACTTGTGCTCCAAATCATCAAGCAAGGCGGTTATCACTTTACGATGTTCACGCCGAATCCGAAAGTCACCGAAGTATTTCGCGGACTCAAGTTTAAGGACCTGGACGCTCGCCAATTCGTCATGCCGAACTTCCCATCACTACATGCTTGGCGCAAGGGATCATTCGTTGAATCCAGACCAGGGCGCATTGGTTCGAGATTGAACGAACACGCGAAGGCTGAATATGAAGCTCATCGTGACATCCCATGGCTTAACTTTGTCGCGTTCGGCGCGCAAAGTGATGCGTGTCTGGCAATCTTCAAATCCGCGCGATGGAAGCGAATGCCCAGCGCTTGGATAATGCATGTCAGCGATCCGCGTGCCTTTATTCGGCACGGGCATTTGCTTCGGTCGCATCTCCTATTGCGTCGCGGGATTCTTACTTCAAGGATAGAGGCCCGCTGGCTTCAGGAAGCGCCATCAATCTACCTCAAAGCGCGGCGTACCCAACCGAAGCTATTCTTGAGCGCAACATTAGACCAGGCGGAAATTCGAGACGTGTATAGTGAGTTGATGGCGCTAGATGTCTAGAATCTCAACCTATGGTTCGCCCATCCATCTTAAGAGCGTGTCCTGCGCCTCGGTTTTCCACGTCGCTTTAGAGAAGGTATGGTCGGCGTCTGCGATATCCTTGCGCGTAACATGGGCGTCGCTGAGAAGCCCTTCCCACGCTTTCGATGACTTGGTTACTTCATCAAATTCCCGCGCAATGTAATCGCGCCCACTCATGAGAATTAGCACCGGTCCACGAAACCGGCGAAGCCCTTCCGCAGTCTTTACAGGCAAGGGGAGTTGATCGAAATCGTCCAGTTTTGAAGCCGGCCCAGCGTTCTTGATCGTTTTGCGGCCACGATGGTAAGCTCGCAGCACATCGAAGAACGAGAGCAGCGATTGGAAGGGATTAAAGCGGCCCTCTCGCACCGCTTTCCAGAATTGTCGGGAGAGTAGGCGATCTAGGTAATAGTGTTTCAGTATTACTTCTGCTTGCCCTTCTTGTGTTCGCACCCAAGGATTCACAAGAGCGATTCGTGTGACTCTCGGGTCTTGATAGGCGTAAAAAAGGATTCCGCTCGCGGATTCACACTCGCCGAATAAGCAGACTTGGTTTACTTGTGACTCAGCCTCAACAAATTTGTCGATAGCGGCTCTAATGTCGGGCCGAGATTGCTGGTAACCCGAATACTCCCCGCTGCTATCACCCATTCCACGCAGGTCGAATCGCAATACCGGAAAACCCTGCGAGGACAGACGTCGTGCCAAAGACACGAATTGCCGGTGCGCACCGACCCTGAACTGCGGCCCGCCCGCGACAACGATAATGACGCCGCGTCGTTCACTGGGCGATCCATGATGTATAACGCCAGAGAGTTCGGCTTCACCGCAAGAAAACACGACGGGATGCTCCGCGCCTGTTGTGTGGGTTAGGGACCCGAAATCCGGTACCGACTTTGGGCTATGAGGACTAAGAGGAGTCCACTGTTGAATTGCTTGAGTTGTGGCCACAATAAGATTCAGGGCCAATTCCCTTTCATGAACTTGCCAGAAAGGTGGTCCAGTGATTGCCTTGAGTTCTACACGTGTACCGCTTGCGCGAATTTCTTCTGCGTACTTTGCGCTTGCGCGTGGCAGCGCCGAATCCGGACCCGAAAGCATTTCAAACCACGTAACTTCCTTGTCGGCAAGACGATGGATTTCAGGCATTCTAAGGTCGTCTAGTCGACGAGCCAAGGCAGATCCAACTGGATAGCCGGATACCTCGACGATTCCGCCCTGCTCGGAGCATTTGCGTAATGCTTCCGTGCTTTTGACCCCGTCCTTCATCTCCATTTCAGCGGCGATTCGGATCCGAAGAAACTGGGTCCAGTAGTTCTTGCCTTGTATGATCGGCTGCCAGAACATGATGCGTTCTATCAGAGAATCCTCGGCGGCGAGTTGAGCCGCCATGATTGCGCCGAGCCGGATGCCCCAGATGGTATTGCACCCATGCGCATGTTCGCGCAGCCAAGCGATTCCAAGTTTTAGATCGCTATGCCAGATTTCCCAAGACGCATCGGAGAATTCACCAGCGCTATCCCCCGTCCCCAGCATGTCACTGACAAGGGTTCCTACGCCGTAAGTGGACAGCGCACGCGCTTGCATCGATACCATTGCACGGCACCGGTTCATCTCCTCGGCAAAGGCGGGTGCGAGCACAATGTCACCCTTCGGGGGCACGCCCGCTTTGGGTGGATAGTAGAAGCATGCGATGGACCCCTTACTGCCTTTAAGGAGGAATGGCTCAACGGTAAACGACGTTGTGGATTTCATATCCGCTGTACAAAAGGACCGGGGAATAGGATGCGTTGGTTTTTCGAGCCATGAGGCGTTGGCCCTCAGGAGGGGAGTTCCTTCGTGCGCTCCTTGTTATCGGTATCAAAGTACACGGAGTTTACAGCTCGCTGCGTGTGCGCAATTGCGGGCAGTAGTAGTACAACGAGGAAGGTTAAGCCCAATGGCGTACCAAGGGCATGAGAGTTAGGACCGCCTAGGCATCAGAGATCCGGCGGACACGCAGGTGGTGCAGGTGGCCTGCCGCCGACAGTTCTCGCTCAGCGAAAGGCGACGCATCCTCGGCGCTTCTGAGCGGTGCACACTGCAGCGTGTGCCGCCCGTGAAGATTCGATCGCAAACCATTAGTCAGCACGATCTCCAGCACTTCGTGTGCACTTTTGCCTAACGCTATCCCGATCATCGCAGACGCTGACCCGGGCTCAACCGGCGGCGTCGTGTCAGATCCCAACGTTTGCCAGTGAAGAAACGTTTCTTTGACGTATTGGCCCGCTAGGCTGTCGTTGCACACCAACATTCGACATCGACGAATTGTTGGAGTGTGATTTCCCCAGAAAGCGGTCTCTATACTCGCCGTCCATTCAACACAGAACTCATTGTTGAC
>JANNFC010000128.1:0-5006 GCA_031379405.1 Betaproteobacteria bacterium
TGGGACCCATGGAGTTGCTCGATTTGATCGGGATGGATACGGAGCGACTGCTGTGCGAAGCCCTGCACGGCTTGACCAACGAGCCGCGCGCAGCCTGTCCGCCACTGGTCAAGCGCATGATCGCCGCCGGGCATTTGGGTAAGAAGAGCGGGCGCGGATTTCATCGCTACGGCGATAGCAAGATGTTCGGAGCGTGATGCGATGAGTTACCGAATTCAAAGATGCGGCGTAAGCCGATCCTTCCCTGAAGCGCACGCTTTGACCGAAGCCGGCAATGAGACGGGTAGCGGACTATTCCTCATCGGCGCCGATGCCGGTCGCGCCTTTTCTGCTCTCTATGATAGCGCTGCGTTATCATTCATCGCTATCGAACTCGGGACGGAATGCTTAGGCGAACACACCGGAGAAAGTAGAGGAGAGGAGGGCTGCAATGTGGTGGGATTTGCTCGCTTTCGCTTAGGCGAGGCGGAGCCGACAAAATTGGTTGAAGTGGTGAAGCAGCCACGTACCTCAGCACAGGCGCTGGCGGCGGTGAAGGCGGCACTGGAATCGAGTGGCCTTGTGGTGGCGGTTTGCAATGATTTTCCGGGGCGGATTGTCGATCGTTTGGTGCGTCCGTACTACAACGCAGCGTTGCGCAGACTCGATGAAAAATTGGCGAGTGCCGGCGATCTCGACATGACGCTGAAACTCGGCTTGGGCTACCCCGAGGGCCCGATTGCACTTTTGGAGCGTACCGGTCTGGCCCATCATTACGACGTAAGCCAAGCGCTTTATGAGGCACTAGGTCAGGAGGCCTACGCCCCTGCTCGTCGTGCGCAAGTCGCCAAGAAGCGAACGCAAAGGAGAGCAAGTGACTAAGGGAATACTGCACGACAAGGTAGCCATCGTCACCGGTGCGGCCGGTGGATTCGGCCAAGTGCTGGTGGTGGCATTCCTGAAGGAAGGTGCAAGGGTATGTGCTCTCGATGTCACCGAAAGTGGATTGGCGCAGTTGCGAGACGGCGTGTCGGTGGAACACCGCAGCCGACTGCTCTGCATGGAAACGGATATCGCAGACTATTCCGCTTGCGAACAAGCTGTCACGGATACCATTGCCAAATGGGGAGGCACGCATATTCTGATCAACAACGCCGCCCTAGGTATCGGATTGATCCGCAAGGATCACCTGCGCAATCCGATTCATATATTGGAAATCACCCCGCGGATGTGGCAGCACTTCGTAGCGGTGAACTTCACCGGCTCGTGGAACATGACGCGAGCCTGCGCCGCCAAGATGTTGGAGCAGCGTTGGGGCCGCATCATCGACATCACCACCAGCTTTTTCACGATGCTGCGTGGCGGATTCCAGCCCTACGGGCCGACTAAGGCCGGCCTGGAAGCAATGGCCGCAGCCCACGCCCAAGAGTTCGAAGGCACCGGTGTCACGGTGAATGTGGTGGTACCAGGTGGTCCGGCCAACACCCCCATGGTGCCCGCGGAATCAGGATTCGACCGCAAAGATCTGGTGCAGCCGTCCGTGATGGTTCCTCCGATTGCTTGGCTATGTTCCGATGCGGCAAACGGCATCACCGGCAATCGTTACGTGGCCTCGCATTGGGATGCCGGGTTGCCTCCTGCGCAAGCGGAACAAAACTGTCGCGCGCCGATCGCGTGGCCCGGCCTTGCACAAAATCCAGTCTGGCCTGGTGGAAAGCCTCCGAAGTAAGAAGGGCGTAGGAAGTCAGATGCCGAATATGGGTTTGAAAAAGTCGTCTACAAATCCTCAAGAAATCGAGTGGCCGTTTCTGTGCAAAACTCAAAAGTGGGCGAGTAATCCATCACATCTATTTGAGAAAACTGCGCCTTGATTATCGATTCTCGATCGCACAGTTGTTTCAGAAAACTCTTCCGGTGCCTCAGCAAGAATGCTTTTGCCTTCGCTAGCTTCTCCGGCTCTTTTTCGATGACCAATGCAAGATCGAATAAGTCGCGAGCATTCGCCATATCGCCCCGGTACCAAAGCTTCTTGGCGACGATCTCAACGGCGGTTTCCACGCGGATTGCACGCCGCTCTATTCTCCAGATTTCGACTGGATTCGTTGTCAGCTCGGGAGCGGACACAAAATCGATCTCGCCTTCCGGGCGAATGAGCTTCACGTGCTCAGCGGTTTCAACGTAGTCTTCACTAATCGCCTGGGCCACGGAGTTCAAACGCGGCGTGAAAAAACCAAGGTACTGCGCGTCCGGCACAAAAATATCCACGTCCTTGCTGCGACGGTGACGAAAGCGCAACATGAGCACGGTGCCACCGCCAAAACTCCATTGCAAATCCTTCCCCGATTTCTCCTGGACATCACCGATCAGGCGCAGCGCCAACATCAGCAGATCTCGCCAGACGCCCGTGGGGAGTGATTTCCGGCTCAATTCCATGCCCGCCGTGGGGACGCATATTTCGTTGCAAAATTCATCAGGTGCCGCCAGATCTGTCTTGCGGGGACTTGAGATTGCCGCGCCACGCCCTCTACCGTTTGTATGATGACGGACAGTGGTCCTTCGTCGATCAGGGTACACAGGTGCGCCTCATATCCGGAGGGCACCGTTCCCGTCGTAAGCGCCTGCACGAGCGTTTTGATATCCAATGCTTTGCGATAGCTGACGCTGGCCGTTCGACTGGCCATGCGCAGGCCGCGAGTTTTCTGGTGACCAGGTGTGGCATTCAGTGTTAGGTTCAGCAGTTCGAGGAGTGACACCAGCTTTACGACTCCGAGGTCGCTTAGCGTACCGTTCTCCAACTGATTGATGGTAACGCGTGACAGGTCTGCGAACTTGCCGAGTCTGAGTTGCGTAAGCCCAAGTGCCTCACGACGTGCCCGAACGGCCTGACCAATCTCGGAAAGTCTCATGATATACGTTGCCCTATACAGGTTAAATTATGTAAGGTATATTTTACACTATAGATCAAACCTTGCCTATGCGGTTGATGCAATGGCATTGATGCAATGGCATATATTGCCATTTTATGCTACGACTGATAGAGTAAGCCTTCTAGGAGGGTCTTATGAACAGCATGAACATTTCTTTGCCAGAACCCCTGAAGGAGTTCGTTGACGCACAGATCGCCTCGGGGCGCTACAGTAGCGCGAGTGAGTATGTGCGTGAGTTAATCCGCGAGGACGAGAAGCGCAAAGCAGAAGATAAGTTGGAAGCACTACTACTCGAAGGGCTGGAAGGGGAGGAGACGGAACTGACCGCTGAGGACTGGAAAGATATCCGGAAACAAGCACTGGCGCAGGTGCAGGCCCGCAAACGGCGTACTTGATGCCAGCGGTATATACGCGAGCTGCTGCGTGCCGCGACCTCATCGTTCACTACGTATACCTCGTCGAGAATGCTTCGCCCGAGATTGCGGAACGATTTCTAAGCTCTGCGCAGTCAACCTTTACCGAATTGTCCGAACAGCCGAATATCGGCGCGCCGTTGACGCTACGACGAGCGGAACTTGCTGGGCTGCGCAAGTGGCAAGTGAAGGACTTTGAGAAATTTCTGATCTTTTATTTTCCGCGGCGAAATGGGGTGTCGGTCATCCGAGTGCTACACGCAGCACAGGATTGGTGGGGAATTTTGGGTATTGTGGGCTGAGACCGGCACCTTTCAATAGCCCCTACTTGCTCCCTTGAAGTGAAGAACAGCAGCAAGATCAAAGATGACAACGTCCACTGTACAGAACAATTGGATGGTGACACCTAGTCGACTACACAGCGAAAGTTCCGAGGCAACGATATCAGGTCTACTGCTTCTGACTTGGGTTCCGCCCAAGAGTTACCTGAGTGTGATCACGTGATTCGATGTTTTGATTTTCACGCACGGTGATGGAGCGAAGCGCAGGAGTGTTGTGTCACGCACGTCACGCTGATGGAAATGGGTAGCGAATGTGTGGACGTTGCGCTGATTTCAAAAAGGCGGATCCTCGAAAGGCAGTTCGAGTTGAGGGTGATGGCGGAGGAGGTTGTGATAGGAACGCGCCTCATAGAAGCGATGAATCTGAGCGCCGTAATGGGACTCAAATCGATTCAAGAAGGCGATGAGAAATTCGTGGAGTTCGACGACGGCTTCATCGCATAGGCGCAGCGCGGGGACCGGAACGTGTCAATGACTTTGCAATACCTGGCTGATTGAATTTAGTGAGCAATTGTCGGTTTGGTTTTCGAGAGTGGGTTCCTTTTTAGTGGGTGGATTGATCCAAGCGGCAAGAGGTACTTCTGGTGGTTGAGGTACCGTACCTTTGAACCGATTTGGGTTGGCGAGGAAGGCGGCTTGCAGGGTAAGTGAGCGCCGCCGAGCGGTAAGCGCGGTGGCACGTCCGTAGTGCACCGTTTCCGGCGTCATATGGCCGATGCCGGAATGTCGATGCACGGTGTTGTACCAGGTGAAGAAGGTTTGGCAGTGTGCCCTGGCGTGCTCGATGGAGCCGAATCGATCGGGGAACTCGGGTCGGTATTTGAGGGTTTTAAATTGGGCTTCGGAATAAGGAATATGTGGCGCGCCACATATAGCAGAGGATTCTTTGCCAGTGGGGGCGACGTAGCAGGCGAGCGCAGCGGCACGGCATTGATTGCCGCGCCCGGGGGAAAAGAATCCTCTGCTATATGGAAATATTTCCATAATCGCAAGAATTTTCTGTTCGTCGCCTCCGAGCGCGGAGGCCGTGCCGCCGCCGTCGCCTACTCGCTCATCGAGACCGCCAAGCTCCAGCGTGTGGAACCCTTTGCCTATCTCACCCATCTGCTCCCCCGTTTACCCAACCACCCAGTGAATCGATTGCACGAACTCCTCCCCGGATTCCGTGGCCCTCTGCCGCGCATGCGTTGAGCGAAATCTACGCGAGCCCTATCGCGTTCGCAAGAATGGGGATTCTCGGACAGTTACCTTGCGACATTCGCAGGTCGATCAAGCCTTGTACCCCATCGGCTTCAAAACGCCCTATTGGGCGCCGAAAGGTGCGCCCGCTCACCCCCAACAACTGC
>JANNFC010000152.1:0-23564 GCA_031379405.1 Betaproteobacteria bacterium
CGAAGTAGGCCTGCTGGTGCGCTTCCACTAGTTCGCGCTCAAACAGAGCCACCTCTTCGGGGTAGTAGAATTCCACCACATTGAGACACTTCTCTGCCCGCGCGGCAGCACCGTACTCATCACGAGGCAGTGCGGATACCACTCCATGCAGATATTGGGGTAGTACACGGACCATAGCGTTCCGTACTTGGGCGGCTCGCCATTGCGATACTTGAGCAGCGCGTCGATGTAACGGCCGTAGTTGGGCGTTTCTTTCTGGGTGAGCGCCTTGTACACACCCAATTCTTGCGAACTCCAGCGCTCGCCGAACTCCCAGCGCCAGTGACCCGGATCGACAAACCTGCGCAGCCCGGGATGGACAGCCTCCACATGGTAGAGCTCCAGGTAGATCTCCATGAAGGTCTTCCAGTTGAAGTTGTACTGCGTGATTTCCACACGATCGCGTACGTGATCGGTGAAATCATAGTCCGCCAAAAGATTCATACCGGCCAAATCGGCAGCGGGATCGCGGTGCCCAGTGAACAGCAGCCCACGCCAGTTTTTCGGTTTGGTGGTCGCCAGATCGAGGCATGGATTGTTGGGAAACTGCGGTGCACCCAACAATTTCCCCTGAAGATCGTAGGTCCAGCCGTGTACCGGACACACAATATTCTCCATATGTCCGTGGCCTTCCAGCAAGATCGACTGCCGGTGCCGGCAAGTGTTGCTTACCAATCGCACACCATCGTACGCGCGCACCAATGCAGGCGAACCGGGTAGCCAATCCAGCACGTAGTAATCACCGACGTTGGGCACAAGCAATTCATGCCCGATGTATCCCGGGCCTGTGGCGAAAACGAGATCTTGTTCCAGACGCGCAATGGCTGGATCGAAATACCAACTGATCGGCAGTGGAACCGGCGTTCTGTTCAAGGACAATGTCGAGGCGAGATCACTCATGCTGGGGCGAGAGCAAAGCGGGAAATGTTGCATACCTTTCGGCGCGGGCCCGGGATTCTACATGACGAGTCTTGCGATTCGCGTTGACCTGGGTCATGCCCTTGGGCTATCTTGCGACCCTTCTTCTCATCACTCGTTCACTTTCAAATCATGACCGACCCGACGTCTGTGCCACCAGAGAGCTTCGAGACCGCATTGGCGGAACTCGAGGCGACCGTCGCTCGCATGGAAAGCGGGCAATTGACCCTGCAAGAGTCCCTTGCCGCCCACAAGCGTGGCGCCGAACTGTTGCGTTACTGCCAGGCGGCGCTGCAAGATGCCGAGCAACAGGTCAAAATCCTCGAAGGCGGCGTGCTACAGAACTTTAGCGGTGCTGACAACGCCGCCTGATTTCTCTTCCTGGATGCGCGAGCGGCAAGCGCACATCGAAGCGGTCCTCGTTCAAGCGCTCCCCAATCAAGGGGAGTTTCCGTCTCGCCTTCACCAGGCCATGCGCTATGCGGTGTTGGACGGAGGCAAGCGCGTGCGACCACTGCTGGCCTATGCCGCCGGCGAAGCGGTGCATGCTTCACCGGAGGCCGTGGACACAGTTGCCGCGGCGGTGGAGCTTATCCACGTTTACTCTTTAGTGCATGACGATATGCCTTGCATGGATGACGATGTGTTGCGCCGGGGAAAGCCCACGTGCCATGTTGCGTTCGGAGAAGATACGGCGCTGCTGGTGGGGGACAGCCTGCAGAGTCTGGCGTTTGCATTGGTTGCCGGCATGGGCGATGTGGGCGCCGCGCGGCAATTGGAGATGGTCAAGGTGCTCGCCGTCGCGGCAGGTTCCACCGGTATGGCCGGGGGGCAAGTGATCGATCTCGAGAGTACGGGCAAGGCCCTGAATCTGCGCGAATTGGAGACCATGCACCGCATGAAGACCGGTGCCCTTATTCGCGCTGCGGTTAGAATGGGAGCGTTATGCGGAGAGATTTCCGGAAGCGCGCTGGAGAGCCTGGATCGATTCGCATTCATCGCAGGCTTGCTGTTTCAAGTCGTCGACGATCTGCTGGATACCGAGCAGGATGCCGCCACCTTGGGCAAGACGCCGGGCAAGGACGCGCAACAGGGCAAAGTGACCTTTGTTAGCTTGATGGGCCCGCAGGCTGCTCGCGCCCACGCGCTGGTGTTGGAAAGACAAGCCCTCGCCGCCCTGGACGATGTTGGGTCCGGGGCCGGCCGGTTGCGCGCGATTTGCCGCTTCATTGCCCAACGTACTCACTGACCGTCGTTGGTTACGCCTGAAAACACTATCTAGTCATTGCATGTACGATACTCTGGACCGCATCCACTCGCCACAAGATCTAAGAGAACTCGAACGGCGGACGTTGCCACGAGTGGCCGACGAACTCAGGCAGTTCATTCTGGAATCGGTGTCGACGACAGGCGGCCATCTGTCCTCCAATCTGGGGACTGTCGAACTGACTGTGGCTTTGCACTACGCCTTCAATACGCCCTACGATCGGCTAGTGTGGGACGTGGGCCATCAAACCTACGCCCACAAGATCCTCACAGGGCGCAGGGAGGGAATGGCGACGCTGCGCATGTACGGCGGCATCGCCGGCTTCCCGCGCCGCGTGGAAAGCGAGTACGACACCTTCGGTACGGCGCATTCCAGCACATCGATTAGTGCCGCTCTCGGCATGGCGGTGGCGGCTCTGCACGCGGGCGACAAGCGCCGCGTCGTGGCGATCATCGGAGACGGCGCCATGACCGCCGGCATGGCCTTCGAGGCGCTCAATAACGCCGGTGCCATGGACGCGAATTTGCTAGTGATCCTGAACGACAACGACATGTCCATTTCGGAGAATGTCGGGGCACTCAACAGCTATTTGGCGCGCATTCTGACGGGGCGCATCTACACCGCCGCGCGCAAGGCAGGCGGGCGTGTTTTGGGCGTACTGCCTCCGATCAAGGACTTCGCGCGCCGAGCCGAGGAGCACGTCAAAGGCATGATGACGCCCGGCACGTTGTTCGAGGAGTTCGGTTTTCATTACATCGGTCCGATCGACGGACACGATGTGGATGGCTTGGTGGGCACTCTGCTGAACTTGCGCCAGTTGCAAGGTCCGCAGTTCCTGCATGTGGTGACCAAGAAGGGCAAAGGCTACAAGCCGTCGGAAGAGGATCCCATCCTGTACCACGGCGTCGCGAAATTCGACCCTGCGCTTGGGATTCAATCCAAGCCCGCCGGCAAACCGTCGTATACCCAGGTGTTTAGCGATTGGCTTTGCGACATGGCGGTACTGGATGAAAAGTTGATCGGCATTACGCCGGCCATGCGCGAAGGCTCGGGGCTAGTGCGGTTTTCCAAGGAGTATCCCGAGCGCTATTTCGATGTGGTATCGCCGAGCAGCACGCGGTGACATTCGCAGCGGGGCTCGCTTGCGAGGGGGCGAAGCCGGTGGTTGCCATCTACTCAACGTTCTTGCAACGCGCATACGATCAACTCATCCACGATGTTGCCATTCAGGATTTGCCCGTGCTGTTCGCGCTGGATCGAGGGGGATTGGTAGGCGCCGATGGCCCTACGCATCACGGCGCCTTCGATTTGAGCTACTTGCGTTGCATCCCCAACATCACAGTCATGACGCCCAGCGATGAGAACGAGTGCAGGCAAATGCTCTACACCGGACATATGCTGGGCGGCCCCGCCGCCGTTCGGTATCCGCGAGGGACCGGACCCGGCACGCCCATCTCGAAGGAAATGACAGCGCTACCGGTCGGCAAAGGGGAGATCCGGCGCCAGGGAGAAAACATCGCCATACTCGCTTTCGGTGGCGTGCTGGGTGCTGCATTGCAAGCGGCAGAGGGCTTGAACGCCACGGTCGCTAACATGCGTTTCGTGAAGCCCGTGGACGACATGCTAATCGGCGAACTTGCCGAGTCTCACGCACTACTCGTTACCGTGGAGGAGAATGTTGTGATGGGTGGGGCAGGCAGTGCTGTACTCGAGGCGCTGGCGCGACTGGGGCACAAAGCGGCCGTGCTGCAACTGGGCATCCCCGATCGCTTCATCGACCACGGGGATCCCTCGGTGTTGACCCAGGAGTGTGGTCTCGACGCCAGTGGAATTCGTCAGTCCATTGAGCGAAAGCTGGCTGGGAAGTAGTCGAGTGGATTTATCGGGTATGGAGGCTATAATTCCCGTTCAGAATAGGTGGGGTAGATCATGAATCATCCGGGCGAAATCGCCATTCCCGACGTCCAGAATTTCGCCGACACGCGGCATCTCGCCATCGACCGTGTCGGGATCAAGGGCATCCGGCATCCCATTCGGGTGCGCGATCGCAGCAGCGGTGTGCAGCACACCATCGCCATGTTCAACATGTACGTGCACCTGCCCCACAACTTCAAAGGCACGCACATGTCGCGCTTTGTGGAGATCCTCAACAGTCACGAACGCGAGATCTCGGCGGAATCCTTCGAAACTATCTTGCGCGAGATGGTGGAGCGGCTTGAGGCTGAGTCCGGCCACATGGAGATGAATTTTCCGTACTTCGTCAATAAGGCGGCGCCCATCTCCGGCGTGCAAAGTCTGATGGACTACGATGTCACCTTTATGGGTGGGATTCGCGAAGGACAGTACAGCTTCACCATGAAGGTGGTGGTACCGGTGACCAGTCTGTGCCCGTGTTCGAAGAAAATTTCCGATTACGGCGCGCACAATCAGCGTTCCCACGTCACGGTGACTGCCAGGACAAAGGGATTCGTGTGGATCGAGGATCTGGTTCGCATGTGCGAAGAGCAGGCTTCCTGCGAACTCTACGGCTTACTCAAACGGCCGGACGAGAAATACGTTACCGAGCGCGCCTACGACAATCCCAAGTTCGTGGAAGATATGGTGCGCGACGTGGCAATGGCCATGAATCGCGATCCACGCATCGAAGCCTATGTGGTGGAATCGGAGAACTTCGAATCCATCCACAACCACTCCGCCTACGCCCTGATTCAGGGCGATAAGACCAGGCCCGCTTAGAAACGCTTAGTCAACGTGAGTTGATCGCCGTCGCGGTCCATCCGCATGCGATTGAGAAAGCTCATTCCCAGGAGGGCGAAGGGCGTGTCGTCTTTTTCGCTCACCACGGCTTGCACGCCCGCGGCGGACAAGTCGCCGATTTGTACCGTATCCAGGCTCACGTGATAGACCCGAATGGTGCCTCCCGCCGTACTTGAATAGCCGATTGTCCCTTTGAGATAATTGATACCAAGGCGGCGGGCGTCGCTCGCCCCCAGGAAGACTTTGGTGGCACCGGTATCCACCAGAAATCGAATAGCGCCGCCGTTGATAGTGCCTTGGGCGAAGAAGTGTCCGCTAGAGTCCGCGGTGATGCTAAGGCGAGGCGCCTGGCTGGGGGCGGAAGAGACCGAAATGTTCTGTCCGAGGGTGAAATGCTGCTTGCGGCCGTGGATAAGAAACACCGCTGACGCCTTATCCGCCGAGTGGAGCTTTATGCCTTCCGCCAAGGTATCGCCCGGGCGCAGGACCTTGAGTTTGCCGCCGGCGTGCGAGACCACGGCTTTGCCGTCGGATAGCCCGTAGATCGTGATCTGATTCGCCACTACTGACTTCGCAAGTAGCATGGCCACTAGGGCAAATATGATCCGTGTCAGCATGGCTTGCGTGTCTAGTCGCGGAAATTCTTGAACTGTAGCGGTACGTCGGTGATGCTCTTGCGCACCAGTTGAATGGCTTCTTGTAGAGTGTCCTTCTTGGCGCTGGATACGCGTACTACGTCGCCTTGAATGGTGGGCTGGGTTTTGAGTTTGCTGTCCTTGATGAGTCGCGTGAGCTTCTTGCCCAATTCCTGATCGACGCCGACTTTCACGGTGACTTCCTGCTTGACCTTGTCGCCCGATATTTTCTCGATCTTGCCGCGATCCAGGTGACGCACGTCAACATTGCGCTTGGCCATCTTGCCGATCAACACGTCGTACACCTGCCCCAACTTAAAATCGTCGTCGGCGAACAGCGTGAGCAGATGTTCCTTCTGCTCGACCTTGGAGTCCGATCCCTTGAAATCAAAACGGGTGGAAATTTCCTTGTTGGCTTGATCGACTGCATTGCGCAGTTCGACTTCGTTGACTTCCGAAACGATATCGAAGCTAGGCATCGGGGCGCTCCAAATTAAACTCGTACTCCCCGCGCGCTTGGTGCGGGGGCAAACTTCGGGGGTTTCCAAAGGGGGCGAAGTGATTTGTACGTAGTCCCCCCCTTTAATTCGACGCAAGTTTCACGGTGTGGCACTGCAAGGGCAAGCCGGTGCTGTCATCGAACTCCGCCGCGGCTTGCGCGGCGCGGCGGGCGATATCCTCAGCGGACAAGGATGCATCATCGTAGAGCGAGTACAGCGACCCCAGCGCATAATCGGCCCCGCTACCGAAGGCATAGAAGCGCGAAAACTCTTGTACCGTGCGATGGGCGGCGACACCGAAAATGCCGTGCCTATTCAGCATGAGCACGTCGATGCGGGAGGATTCCAAGGCGTCTTCCTTGTCCTCCTCTCCTTGCAGGAAGTAACGATCCTTCAATGCGCGATGCAGCCGATTCCAGGTGCGGAAGATATTCGCCGCGCTGTCCAAGCGCGCGTCACTGCCGTTCTCCGAAAAGTAATCGCGCAATATGAGTTTGAAGGTGGCGGGTCCGGTGATGCCGATGAAGGTGTCACCGATCTGCAGGATCTTCTCATGATTGAGCACATACTCGGCGCTCTCTTTGACCGAGCCCCACTTGGTGAGGGTGTCGGCGCAGATGGCACCCATGCCTCCTTTGCGTACAACGACGACGGTACTCATGTGAGTTGCTCTATTGCGTACGTTTGATCTTGGCCGCAATGCGCAGGCGCAAGGCGTTCAACTTGATAAATCCGGCGGCGTCGGCTTGGTTGTAAGCGCCTTTGTCCTCCTCGAAGGTGGAAATAGCGGGGTCGAACAAGGAATCCGATTTGGAAACGCGACCGACCGTCATCACCGTGCCCTTGTAGAGTTTCACTCGCACCGTGCCGTTCACATGCTGCTGGGTGTAGTCAATCAGGTGTTGCATGGCGCGTCGCTCAGGGCTCCACCAATAGCCGTTGTAGATTAAGCGGGAGTAGCGTGGCATCAGGTCGTCCTTGAGTGCCAGTACTTCGCGATCCATGCAGATGGATTCGATGGCGCGATGGCTGCGCAACATGATGGTGCCGCCGGGTGTTTCGTAACAGCCGCGTGACTTCATGCCGACGTAGCGATTCTCCACCACGTCCAGGCGTCCCACGCCGTGCTTACCGCCCAGACGGTTGAGTTCTGCAAGCGCTTTGGCGGGTGTCATCATGTTGCCGTTGACCGCGACGATGTCGCCTTTGGCGTAGGTCAGCTCCACGTATTCCGCACGCGCCGGCGCTTTCTCGGGCGACACCGTGATGCGCCACATGGAGTCTTCGGGCTCGAAATTGGGATCCTCCAGGATGCCGCCTTCATAGGAGATATGCAGCAGATTGGCGTCCATGGAGTAGGGCGCACCGCCTTTGCGCTTCTTGCCCTCGACGGGAATGCCGTGCTTGTCGGCGTATTTCAGCAGCTTGTCGCGCGAGGTGAGATCCCATTCGCGCCAGGGGGCGATGACGCGAATGTTGGGTTGCAGCGCGTAGTAGCCCAACTCAAAGCGAACCTGGTCGTTACCTTTGCCGGTGGCACCGTGGGAAACGGCGTCGGCTTTAACTTTGCGCGCGATTTCGATCTGACGCTTGGCGATGAGCGGGCGCGCGATCGACGTACCCAGCAGATACTCGCCCTCATACACCGCGTTGGAACGAAACATTGGGAACACGAAATCGCGTACAAATTCTTCCTTCAGATCGTCAATGAAGATCTCCTTCACGCCGAACTTCTTGGCCTTGGCGCGCGCCGGTTCCAGTTCCTCGCCTTGGCCAATGTCGGCGGTAAAGGTGACGATCTCGCACTGGTAGACGTCCTGCAGCCATTTCAAGATGACGGAGGTGTCAAGCCCTCCGGAATAGGCTAGCACTACTTTCTTGATGTCGCTCATTGTTCTGGGGGGTCTCCACTTACGTTATGTTTTGGTTTGGCCGGGAGGGAGCTCTTCTTGATCTTTGGCATCGGGTTCGAATACCCCATCGACAAATTTTCCCGTCAGCATGCGCCCTTCGGGGCTGCGGTATTGACCATAGCCGTTGGGCTTGCCGTCACGCCATTGACCTTCATACCAGCTCCCATCGGGCCAGTCGAGGCGCCCTTCGCCGTTTTCGCGACTGTCCTTCCACTCACCCTTGTAAATGGCGCCGTTGGGGCTTGTCAGCATACCGCGCCCGCTTGCCCAGCCTTTGTTCAAACTACCTTCATAGCGCGCCGTGGCGCTGCCGCCCTCGAACCATTGCAACGTTCCATCGCCTTGCGCATAGCCGCCTTCGCAGGGACCGCTCCAGGTGATGGATTCCTTGGCCTGCGGATAGGGATTGGCGACCTTGCAGCCATTCCCGTCGGCGATCCACGGTGTGTCTTCCGCATTTGCGAACGGACCTTGAAGCGACGCCACCAGGGTTAGGGTGACTGCCAGAAATTTGATATGCATGGAACCTCCTTGCGCACAATGGACGCCAGCGCGCGGCTGGCGATAACTCATTTACGACTCGACCTTGCCCAGTAATAGGTATTCCATCAGGGCTTTTTGTGTGTGCATGCGATTTTCGGCTTCGTCCCAGACCACACTGTTGGGGCATTCCATGACGTCCGCCGCTACCTCTTCGCCGCGATGGGCCGGGAGGCAGTGCATAAACAACGCGTCGGGCTTGGCTGCGCTCAGCAGACTTGCGGTGACTTGATAGTCCTTGAAGGCACTGTTGCGTGCCTGAGCTTGATCCTCAAATCCCATGCTGGTCCACACATCGGTGGTGACCAGATCGGCGTCTCGCACGGCGTCGCACGGGTCCAAATGGTACTTCGCGATGGCGGCTTGTGCCGTGTCCAGAAGCGGGGCGAAAGCGGCGGGCGCCGCGATACGGACTTCGAAGTCCAAAATCCCAGCGGCTTGCATCCAGGTGTTGCATACGTTGTTCGGATCACCAATCCAGGCGACGGAGCGACCCTGGATGGAGCCGCGATGTTCGATATAGGTGAATACATCCGCCAAAATCTGGCAGGGATGATATTCGTTCGTGAGGCCGTTGATCACGGGAACCCGCGAGTGCTTGGCGAAGCGCTCGATGATGCCCTGCTCGTAGGTACGAATCATCACCAAGTCGACCATGCGGGACATGACTTGCGCCACATCTTCGATAGGTTCACCGCGGCCCAGTTGGGTGTCTTTCGAGGTCAGGAACAGCGCGTTGCCGCCCAACTGAGACATGCCGGCCTCGAAGGCGACGCGTGTGCGCGTGGAGTTCTTGTCGAAAATCATTGCCAGCGTTTTGCCTTTGAGTGGCTGGTAAAGCGTGCCGGCTTTGTGCCGAGTCTTGAGCGTGCGTGTGCGCGCAAACAAGTACTCGATCTCGGTGCGGCTTAAATCCTTGAACTGAAGAAAATGCTTGACCTGGGCCATGCCAACGGGAGGAAGCGCGAGAAATTGGAGTGAATGCACGAGAAGCGTACCATGGGTTCACGACTTGAGCTTCTTGAGGCCCTTCTCGTCGTTGGTGCTCAGGACTCGAATACACGGCAAATAGCCGTCGTAGACGATGCCGTGCAACTCCACCCGGCGGTGGCTACGCAGGAGGCCCGCCAGGTAGTGGATGATTTCCTGCGTAATGACTTGCCCCGGGACGATGACAGGAATGCCGGGTGGATAGGGGACTATTTGATCGGCGGCGACGCGCCCGTTCAGCCCGGCGTTGATTTTGTCCTGCTCGTCGAAAATCGAAACCAATTGGCCGCCGCAATAAAAGGCGTCCCGCGGCAGGTAACGCAATTGGGTAAAGCGCGGAATTTCCGGGGATTTATAGAGCCGTCGTGTGGAGCGGCCTTCGCGCGCGATGCGCATGAGGGCGTCGTACAGGCGCGAGACCTTACTACGAGTGGTACCGATGGTGAGCAGCAGCGACAAGGTGTTGAAGGTCGATTTCTCCACCTGAATGTTGTAGCGCTCGAACAATTCGTGCTGCAACTCCTCGACGGTGTATCCGCACTCCGAGATGTCGACCGTGACCTTGGTGGGGTCGAGTTGGATATTGTCCTCACGCACCTCCTCAGGCAGCAAGTCTTCCAGCTCCAACACGCGAAACACCCCCGTCGAATTAATCTGGGCGCGCAGTTCGCGCGCCAGTTGCAGCGTGCGACGCAGCAGCTTGTAACCCTCGGTGCTGGCTTGTTTGCGGGCCACGTCCAGGCTCGCGATCATGCTGTACTGCGGGCTGGTGGAGGTGTGCATGTTGAAGTTTTCCCGGAATATATGCTCGTTGAAATCCGGATCATTCACGTGAATCATGCTGGCCTGAGAGAAGGCGGATAGGATCTTGTGGGTGCTCTGGGTGGCGTAATCCGCCCCTGACTCCAGGGCCGTGGGCCGGAACGCGGGGTGAAAGCGGGCGAATCCGTACCAAGCCTCGTCAATAACCACCTTAATGCCTTGGGCGTGGGCGGCCTTGATGATGGGCTCCAAATCGTAGCGGAAGCCGTCGTAAGTACACGATGTGAGCACCAGGGCCTCGGCGTCGGAATGCTCCTCGATGGCCTTGAACAGGGTCTTCTTTGGAATCGGGCCGAAGATTCCGTATTTCTTGTTGACCGAAGAGTCCAGGTAAATGGGGTGCGCGCCCGACAGTACTACGCCATGGTGCACGGACTTGTGGCAATTGCGGTCCAGCAACAGCTTCTCACCGGGGGCAATCAGCGTCTGGAAAATAACCTTGTTGCCGGTGGAGGTGCCGTTGGTGGCGAAAAAGGTTCGCCTTGCTCCGAAAGCCTTGGCGGCAATTTTTTGCGCGTCCAGGATCACGCCGGTCGGTTCCATCAGCGAATCGAGCATGGGAACCGATACGGACAGGTCGGCATCGAAGATGTGGTCGCCCATGAACTCGTAGAACTCGCTCACCCAGGGGCTGTCCCGCAAGGAATCGCCCGAGGAGTGCCCGGGCGTATGCCAAGCGTCTTTTGCCATCAAGACGTAGTTTTTGAGTTGGTCGTAGAACGGGGTGCGCGCTTTTTCCTGAAGTTGCGCGTTCAAGATCCGATACATACCGCGATAGTCGCGTTCTTCGCGGTAGAAGTAGCCGTCGACGGCCTCGTTAAACAGAGCATCCACGACCTCGTCTTCCTGCTCCTGCGCGATAAGAATATAGATATCGAGTTCAGGGCGAAAACGCGTGATTCTTTGCACCAATTCCAACGCAGACATCTGCAGCACCCGGGAGTTACCTCCGTCATGACGCATGGTGTAGAGCACGTCATCGACGATCACGGCTTGGATATCGCCGTCTTCCTCGATCACTTTCAGCGCGTCTTGCGCGGTGGTGACACCGGTAAACACAATACCCAATGGATTGTCGAGGGATTTCGCGGCCGTGTTGAGACCCTTGACGAACTCACGCAAGATCAGGGTTTCGTCGTTGATAACCAAAATGCGGCTAGTGGGTTTGCGCATGGCTGGTACGGAGCTAAGTCAGCAGAGGTGGGCGCCAGGAGCAAGACGCGAGCCGTTGATTTCGTCGTGGGTTCGCGCGCAGCGGTGTGTTATTCATCTGGCCAGGAGCGGCAGTAATGGGTGATCAGCCTAAGGAAATGGTGATAGTTGGCGCCAGCGCTTCCGGGGCAGTGTTCCGGCCCAGCGACTGGGCCGAGCGGCTATGCGGGGTCATCGCGGTCTTTGGCGAGGACCAGAGAATCAACTACTCGCCCTTCCTGCAACCCATCTTCTGCGAAGGGGTGCGGGCGATCGTGGTGGACACCCAACTCATGGAACTGGAGCCCGCGGCCTTCGAGTTTCTCATGAGCTTTGCCAGGGACAATGAGCTCAAGGTCAGGTCGGGGCGCGGCGAACCTCGACCTGAAGAGGCCGCGCAACAAGTCACGCTCGGCGCAGGGTAGACAGGAGCCGCCGAATCGAGCAGATCCGGCAGGAGTACCCATCAGGGCAACGCCCTAGTCTTGCGAATCAACGCTGTACCGGATTCTTGCGGTTAAGCCAAAGCCTTGATGGCAGCAGATAACCGGCTTTTGTTGCGGGCAACCGTATTGCGATGAATGATGCCCTTGCCAGCGGCGGAGTCGATGGTGCTGGTGGACGCATTAAGCGCCGCTTGCGAGGCTGCTTTGTCGCCGGTGCCGATGATCTTGCGGACTTTCTTGATTGCAGTCCGCATTTCGGATTTGAGTGCGGCGTTGTGCTGCCGACGCTTTTCTGATTGCCGGGCGCGCTTGCGCGCCTGAGCCGAATTTGCCATTAGAAAACCTCGATAAGAAAACGGATTCCCCCCAAGCCCGTTGGCCGGAGCATCCGAGAGTCGAAAAAACGCGGCATGATAATCACTTGTCCTGCGCGTCGCAAGATGAAAGTCGATTCGAAAGCGTATTCCCAAGCCTCCCGGCCGACTCGATCAGTTAACATTGGCGGCCTTTTACCCGGCTCATCCAACCCCGTTCGCTCTCAGTGAATCACCTCAAAGCGCTGCTCACCGTAAGCGGCATGACCATGATCTCCCGCGTGTTCGGGTTCGTCCGGGACATGCTGATCGCCCGTACTTTCGGGGCTGGACTATACACCGATGCCTTCTTCGTGGCGTTCAAGTTGCCCAATTTACTGCGCCGGGTGTTTGGTGAGGGTGCCTTCTCCCAGGCTTTCGTCCCCATTCTGGCGGAATACAAGACCCAACGCGGGGAGGGGGAAACCAAACAGCTCGTCGATCACGTTAGCGCACTGCTGGGCTTGGTACTGCTGGCGATAACGACGCTGGGCATATTGGGCGCACCGGTGATCATCATGATCACCGCCCCCGGATTTCACGGTACGCCCGACAAATTTCAGCTCACTGTTGAGTTATTGCGCATTACCTTTCCCTACATCTTGTTCATCTCGCTGACTTCGCTGGCGGGCGGGGTTCTGAATTCTTATAGCAAGTTCGCGATTCCTGCCTTCACACCCACCTTGCTGAATCTTTCGTTTATCGCGTTCAGCCTGTGGCTCGCCCCGTACTTCGATCCGCCGGTAAAGGCGCTGGCCTGGGCTGTATTCGTGGGAGGCATTCTGCAGTTGGGCTTCCAATTGCCCTACTTGAAGAAAATCGGGATGTTTCCGCGGCCGCGATTGAACCTGAAGGATCCTGGCGTGTGGCGTATTCTGAAACTCATGGGGCCGGCGATCTTCGGCGTGTCAATCGGGCAAATCAGCTTACTCATCAACATGGTGTTCGCGTCCTTCCTGAAAACCGGCAGTGTGTCATGGCTGTACTACGCCGATCGTTTGATGGAGTTTCCGACCGGTGTGCTCGGTGTCGCCGTCGGGACGATACTGTTACCTAGCCTGTCGAAGCATCACGCCAAGGGAGATCCAGCCGAATTTTCCAAACTACTGGATTGGGGGATTCGAGTGACGCTTCTCTTGACCCTACCGTGTGCTTTAGCGTTGGCGCTGTTGGCCACCCCGTTGGTGTGTGTGCTGTTCTATCACGGTGCCTTTAGTCCGAATGATGTGGCGATGACCTCGCAGGCTTTGATGGCCTATAGTCTGGGGCTCATGGGGTTGGTCATGGTGAAAGTGCTGGCCCCGGGTTTCTACGCCAAGCAGAACATCAAGACACCGGTCAAGATCGGCATTCTGACGTTGGCTGCCACGCAGGTGCTCAATGTGAGTTTGATTGATCCATTGCAGCACGTAGGGTTGGCCCTTGCCATCGGTCTAGGTGCTTGTATCAACACCCTTCTCCTGTACTGGAAGCTGCGTCAGTATGGCGTGTACCAGCCGCAGGCCGGATGGCGGAAGTTCTGGCTCAAATTGCTGGCCGCCTTGGTGGTGCTCGCAGTGGCGCTGTGGTTTGCCGCCGGGGAGACCGAACCCTGGCTTCACACGAGTAAGATGGAAAGGGTCGCGCACCTGGCGTGGATCGTCGTGCTAGGCGTGCTGGCGTACTTTGGTACTTTGGGACTGGTCGGTGTTCGTCCTCGCGATTTCCTGCGACGCACGACTCAATAGGTTTTGAAGGGATTTCCATGCGCCAGGTGCGGCCGGAGACCGCCTGATAGAATCCACGTCTTGTCTCATTGAGATCTCGGCTTCCCCCCGCGTATGTTGGTCACACGTAATTCCTCGGCGGTCGCTCAGGGTGAATGCGCGGTGACCATCGGCAATTTCGATGGTGTGCATCGCGGTCACCAAGCGGTGCTGTCGATTTTGATTAATCAAGCCCGAGCGCGTGGCTTGCGGCCTTGTGTGATCACGTTTGAACCGCACCCGAGAGAGTTCTTCGCTCCGGACTCTGCCCCGACCCGACTGACCTCGCTGCGAGAGAAGTTGGAGTTGTTGCGGGATGCGGGTGTCGAACAGGTTCATATTTGTCGCTTCAACTACGATTTTGCTCGTCGTAGCGCGGAGCAGTTCGTCGAGCGCGTCTTACTGAATCAACTGCGTGCGAGATGGGTGATGGTCGGCGACGATTTTCGTTTTGGCGCGAGACGTCTCGGCGACTACGAACTGTTGTGCAAGATGGGTGAGGCAAAAGGCTTCAGCGTCGAGCGTATGCCGACTTTGGCTGAAAGTGGGGCCCGTGTGTCGAGTACTCGGGTGCGTCAGGCTCTGTGGAACGGCGACTTGCGTCGCGCCGAGCAACTGTTGGGGCGCCCATACAGTATGAGTGGGCGCGTGGTACATGGTGAACAGTTCGGCCGTACCTTGGGCTTCCCGACAGCGAACGTGCAAATGCAGCACAATCGGCCGCCACTGCTGGGGATATTCGTGGTGGAGGTCGAGGGAATCAAGCAGCACAGCCTGCCAGGTGTGGCTAGCTTGGGCATGCGCCCGACGGTGGACAATTCTGGCAAACCGGTACTGGAAGTGCACTTGTTCGATTTCAACGAACAGATCTATGGCAAGCACGTTCGCGTGCAGTTTCTGAAGAAGCTGCGCGACGAAGAGAAGTACGCGGATCTCGCGAGTTTGACGCGACAAATCGCTATCGACGTCGAACAAGCGCGAAATCACTTCGCGATGCAAACGCAATGACACACTAATGACTGACTATAGAAACACCCTGAACCTTCCCGAAACGCCCTTTCCGATGCGCGGCGATCTGGCCAAGCGTGAACCCTTGTGGGTGAAGGAATGGCAGGAGAAGAAGGTCTATGAGCAGATTCGGCAAGCGTTCAAGGGACGACCGAAATTCGTATTGCATGATGGGCCGCCCTATGCCAATGGCGATATCCATATCGGACACGCCATCAACAAGATCCTGAAGGACGTCGTCGTCAAGAGTAAGACCTTGGCGGGATACGATGCCCCCTATGTTCCCGGGTGGGATTGCCACGGGTTGCCTATCGAGCATCAAGTGGAGAAGACCCACGGCAAGAATATTCCGGCAGCGGAATTTCGCAAACTTTGCCGAGACTACGCTACGGCGCAGATCGATCGTCAGCGCAAGGATTTCATCCGCCTGGGTGTGTTTGGCGAATGGGACAATCCCTATCGCACCATGGATTTCATGACCGAAGCCGACATCATTCGTGCCTTGGGGCGCATTCAAGCCCGCGGTTACCTCCGTCCGGGTGCCAAGCCTGTGCATTGGTGCATCGACTGCCGAAGTGCGCTGGCGGAGGCCGAGGTGGAATACGAGGATCGAACCTCGCCTGCCATTGACGTGGCATTCCCCGTCGCCGATGTGAAAGGGTTGGCCAAGGCACTGACGTTTACCCACATCTATGATCCAGTGTTTGCGGTGATTTGGACCACGACTCCTTGGACGTTACCCGCCAACGAAGCTGTGACGTTGCATCCGGATCTCGACTACAACCTGGTTAGGACCACTCGCGGGTTGCTCATCCTTGCTGACGGTTTGCGCGATGCATGTCTGGCGCGCTACGGGCTGGCCGACGCTCATCAGGTGGTGGCGAATTTCAAGGGCAGCGCCATCGAAGGCGTCACGCTCCAGCATCCCTTCCACGAACGTTCGGTGCCCATCATTCTCGGCGAGCATGTCACTCTGGATGCGGGTACTGGGCTCGTGCACACCGCTCCAGCGCATGGCTTGGAAGACTATGTTGTGGGCTTGAAGTACCACCTGCCGGTGAACAATCCAGTGGACGGCGACGGACGCTTTCTCGCCGACGAACCGATCGTGGGAGGACAACTGGTATGGGAAGCCAATGCCGCGGTAATCGCCACCATTCATGAACGCCAACGGCTGCTTCACAACACTAAATTGCAGCACAGTTATCCGCATTGTTGGCGCCACAAGACGCCCATTATTTTTCGTGCTACGCGACAGTGGTTTATCGCAATGGATGATTCATCCGGTGATGCGCCAGCTCTACGGGAGGTCGCAAGCAAGGCGGTGGCGGCGACCGAGTTTTTTCCGGGCTGGGGGCGCGCGCGCCTCGACGCTATGATCAAGAACCGGCCAGATTGGTGTGTGTCGCGGCAGCGAAATTGGGGCGTGCCCTTGGCGTTGTTCGTGCGCACGCACAACGGCGAGTTGCATCCACGAACGCAAGAATTGATGGAGGCGGTCGCTGTGCGCGTCGAGCAGGAAGGAATCGAAGCGTGGTTCAAGCTCGAAGCGCGAGAATTGCTGGGCGACGACGCAGACACCTACGAGAAGGTGCCCGACACTTTGGATGTGTGGTTCGATTCTGGGACCACTCACGTGAGCGTATTGGAGCGCCGTGATGGGCTGGCCAAACCGGCCAACATGTACTTGGAAGGTTCCGACCAGCATCGCGGATGGTTTCAGTCATCGCTGCTGAGCGCTTGTGCCATCGACGGTCGCGCTCCCTATGACCAATTGCTTACGCACGGCTTCGTTGTGGATGCGCAGGGCCGCAAGATGAGTAAGTCCCTTGGCAACGTGATCGCGCCGCAGCAGGTGTCCGATAGCTTGGGTGCGGACATTCTTCGGCTGTGGGTTGCCTCCAGCGACTATTCCGGTGAGATGTCCATTTCGCAGGAGATCTTGAAGCGCGTGGTCGAATCCTATCGCCGCATTCGCAACACCTTGCGCTTTCTGTTGGCCAACCTGAGGGATTTCGATATCAAGTCGCATGCGGTTGACGTCACGCAGATGATCGAGGTAGATCGTTTCGCGTTGGTCGTGACATCGGACATACAGCGCGAGATCGCCCAAGACTACGATCGTTACGAGTTTCATTACGTTAGCCAGAAGCTGCATAGCTTCTGCTCGGAGTTCCTGGGGTCCTTCTACCTGGACATTCTGAAGGACCGACTCTATACCTGCGGCGCCACCAGCCGCGCGCGGCGCTCAGCGCAAACCGCGCTTTACCACATGACCCAAAGTCTGTTACGCCTGTTTGCCCCAATTTTGAGCTTTACCGCCCATGAGGCCTGGGGATACTTCGCTGGGTCTGACCAGAGCGTATTCCTGCAGACGTACCACCAGTTGCCCGTTGTGTCCGATGCCGACGCACTAAAGGACCGTTGGACGCAGATTCGTACTGTCAGGGCCGAAGTGCAAAAAGAACTGGAGCAATTGCGTGTCAAAGGCGATATTGGATCATCCTTGGCGGCGGAAGTGGTCCTGGGTGTGGATTCGACCCGATTCCGCGTGCTGCAAGGGTTGGGTGATGACCTCAGACTGGTGCTGTTGACGTCCGCTGCCAAAGTGGAAGTGGTGGCGAACAATGGTATTCGTATCGACGCCTCGCCCAGCACGCATCCCAAATGTGTGCGATGCTGGCATTACCGTGCAGATGTCGGGGTGGATTCGACCTATCCGGAGATCTGTGGTCGTTGCGTATCGAACTTATACGGAGCAGGAGAAGCGCGCGTCTATGCTTGAGACTAGAAAGCCCGATATGATGATCTGGCTTGTCGTGAGTGCGGCAGTCGTAGTGCTCGATCAACTTAGCAAATTGGTGATTCAGAATGCACTGGCCGACCTGCCGTACCTGGAAGTGACTTCGTTCTTCCAGTTGGTATTGGCCTTCAACAAGGGCGCGGCCTTTAGCTTTTTGAGCGACCAGTCGGGCTGGCAGCGAAGTTTCTTCATTGGAATTGCCCTGTTCGCGTCGCTATTCATTCTCCTCTTGCTTCGTAAGCATCGTGAGGAATTTTTATTCTCGCTCGCACTGAGTCTTATCCTAGGCGGCGCCGTTGGCAATCTGATCGATAGGGTGTTGCTGGGCGCGGTCGTGGATTTTCTTTATTTTCACGTCGGAGAGCATTACTGGCCGGCTTTCAATGTTGCCGATGCGGCTATTTCTTGCGGGGCGGTGCTAATGATTTGGGATGCATTCCGCAAGAAATCTCGGCATGCGCAGATGGACGTATGAAAGTGGAGACAGCATGCAAGTCGTGCTAGCCAGTCCGAGAGGTTTTTGTGCCGGTGTCGATCGCGCGATCGAGATCGTGGAGCGAGCGCTTGAACGTTGTGGCGCTCCGGTTTTCGTGCGTCATGAGGTCGTCCACAATCGACATGTCGTCGAAGCTTTGCGCGCCAAGGGCGCGGTGTTCGTGGAGGAACTGGATGAAGTTCCAATGGGCGGCACGGTGGTGTTTAGCGCCCACGGCGTGTCGCAAGCGGTGCGCGACGACGCGCAGCATCGTGGATTGCATGTATTCGATGCAACTTGCCCATTGGTCACCAAAGTGCATGTGGAGGTGATCAGAATGCGCAATCTGGGTCACGAGGTGGTCATGATCGGCCATCGAGGCCACCCGGAAGTGGAGGGCACCATGGGGCAGATCAAGGAGGGTATCTGCCTCGTGGAGAACGCACAGGACGTGGAGGCATTGCAGGTCAAGGACACCGATTCGCTGGGCTACGTGACGCAAACTACGTTGTCCGTGGACGATGCCAAAGAGATCATCGCAGCGCTCAAGCGGCGCTTCCCATCAATATTAGGACCAAAGCGAGACGACATCTGCTATGCCACGCAGAACCGGCAAGACGCCGTCAAGGAACTGGCTACGCAATGCGATTTAGTGTTGGTGGTGGGCTCGAAGAATAGTTCCAACTCCAATCGGCTCAAGGAAGTGGCGGAGAAATTAGGTGTGCCGTCCTATCTGGTTGATGACGTTGGCGATCTACAAGCGCAATGGGTAATTGGGAAGCAGCGAGTCGGCGTAACCGCCGGCGCATCGGCACCAGAGCGCTTGGTTCAAGACTTAATTGCCCGTCTGCGAGATCTGGGTGCAACAGAAGTAACCGAGGCAAAGACAGCGACTGAAAGCATCGTGTTTCCGCTACCCAAGGGACTAACCCAGGAATCCTTCGCCTAGTCGAGTATTGCTTGACCACTGAAACGACAAACCCCGCCGCAGCGGGGTTTGTCGTTTGAGGCGCCTTGCGCTACTGTGTGAGTTCGCGCCAGGACACGCGCCGACCAGTGCCTTGACCGCCGATACTGATAGGCGTTTGTATCATGCCCGTGTTCGATTGCTGGACTTGTCCAACGACAGAGCCACCCGGTAGCTGATAGACCACGAACCCGACGATAAGCGCGCCAGTTTGTTTTGTCGCGACCACTTCTCCAGGCGACGAAGAGACGAAGGACCCGGTGTTGAAATCGAACTGATAGAACCAGCCTTCGCCGCCAGCCGCACAGGCTCCGCCTCCGGGAACGTTGCCAGCGATCAGCAAAGTACCGAGAATAAGTTGCGGATCCACGGTCACCCTCTCGGCTTCTTGCGCGCCGTCATCGCCAGTTGTCAATGGCAGGTCGATGTACCATCCATTGTCGGTGTTCCAGTTGACGGGGTTCTGGGTGATTGAGCGAGTCGTCTCGGTTCCTGTAACGCCCAGTATCTGTTGCTCGATCAAGCCCGCGTTTCTCAAGTCTCCGAGCACGGTGCCAGAGTCCTTTATGGCGTAGATCGACTGCCGCCATGCGCTAGTACCGGCGGGCGCTTGTGTGGCTGGATCGCTCAGGTCTTTCACGCCGAGATAGCGTCCCGTACCAACGAAGACGGCATGGTGAGTCCTGTTTACCAATCCAAGTTCGGGCGCCGTTGTAATGGGCTGACCTTTTCCGGTGGCATCAGTGGCTCGCCCCAACTTCATGACCGACGTGGGGCTGGATGTCATATCGAAGCGCCAGATATTTCCTTCCATGTCGCCGCCATAAACGACCTTCGAGGTATTGTCGACGTTGAAGTTGTCCGCCCACGCCGAGATCTTTCCCAAACCGCTAGGCGTCGTCGTAGTACCCACGTTGGTGGCGATCTTCTCCAGCATCGCGCCGCTGAAGGCATCCAGCACATAGAGATAGCCCTTGCCATCGCCTGGACTGACGTTGTTGTACCCCGATGTCACCATAACCACCCAGCGTGCATCGGAAGCGCGCTTCGTAATGATGGGTTTGGCATAGCTGTATCCCATGTCCGAATCGTTCTGGGCGCAAAGGGCGTTGGTGTGGCAGAACTCCCACAATCCCTGTGGCGCGTTTGGATTGGTGACGTCCAAGGCAAAGAACCCGCGTCCACCGCTATTGAGCCCGGAAACGAGTATGGTCCTCCAGGCGCTGCCATCGTGCACATCCATCTCCACCGGGGTTCCGTCCACGAAGTAGGTGTGCTTGCCGGCGTATCGTTCCTCGGCCAGTTTATACAGATTGGGCATGATCATCTTGGGAACATACGCCCAAAGTTCGTTGCCGGAGTTCCCTTCGAACGCGTGCAACATGCCGTCGTTGGATCCAACATAAAGCATGCCTTTTCGCCCGGCGATGTCGGTACTGACCTTCCAGTCTGCGTAGGTGGGCGTGACAGTATCCGCGAAACTACGTGAAGGCGTTGCAACGTACACCGGGACCGCGTTTACCGTGTCTCCCAAGGTGTGCTTCCGAGCTCGGAAGATTGAGGTTTCGTACCCCTTCTGACCCCTTAGGTAGTTCACCATGTTGATTCCGTCGTTTGCGCGCGTAAGCAAAGCGGCGGATAGGAGTGCGCATTGGGTCAGGTTCGTCGACGGGGAGCACTTGTCCCTGAAGTAGTTTTGCTCCGATGAGGTCAATTGGTCGTACAAGAAGGGCTTAATTCCGTTCGGCGCGCCGCTATCGAAGGTGTGGATCGTACGCGAGTCGTCGCCATTTCCTACGCGGCCGTCCAGGAGGTCGCGAGCATTCCAGACGACACCCGGTAGAACTGCGCCGGTTGTGACGTCAATCAGCTGCATTTCGATGGTTCCGTACCAATCCACCGTCGTGTACGAGGATTTGAAAATAGAGCGATCGCTTGGCGTAATGTTGGGAGTGCTGGTGGCGGCAGCGGCGCCAGCGGCGTTGCGCGTCTCCAAGCTCGTAATAGCTTCGTTGAGTCCGCTCGAAAGAGTCGCGGGATCGCGGGCGTTAAAATACTTACCGCGTCCGTTTACAGCAGCGTGCCACAAATCATCCAGAGCGGTCAGTGTGTCTGCAACCGGTTTCGGCCAATTACATGTACCTGCTGCCCAAGAACAACCTGAGCTTCCGTTCAAAATGTTCCGGTAGTCGCCATCGGCGCTCTCGTAGTCGTTCTTCCATGACATAAGTCCATCGACCAACCCCAGCGTAAAGGTGGTCATGTGTTGCCAGTTGGCCTTGTCTTTGTCGCTGGTGGGTACGTTGTCCTTGGCGACTTCAACGCCCAGCGCGCCAATAGAACCTGTAGCCCGCAGATCATTTTGATAATAATAGTAGGCCGCATCGGCAAGCGTGTCAGCGGTGGTGGTTCCACTGGGGCCGTCGTAGAAAGGCCTCGGAGCGGTCGTTGAGTTGCTATCCTGATTGTCCATGGCGGCGCCGTTGAGCTTCTGCCCGCCGGCGCCATTCCAATATCCGTCTGTCGTAAGAATATGGAAGTTTTGCTGGCAGGAGTGTTGAACCGGGTCGGGCGTCATGCCAGCGTTTATGCCATCCGCCTTGCCCGCGAAATGGCGTCCGGCGCGAGACAAGGCGGTGCGCAGTGGTGTTCCGCTATTGCTGCTCTGGCTGTAGAGCTTGCTGTACCAATTGGCCTTATGTGAGGGCGTAAAGGTGTCGATAGCGAGGTACTTGCTGGATGAGACGGGCGTACTTGGATTGATCGTGACCAGACCTACTCGAAAGCGATCGTCGATGGCAGCGAAAGCCAGTCCCGTTGCAGTCTTCATCATCTGCATGCGGGTTCTACTGTAGGCGTACCAGTTGGCGAAATTGGTCATCTCATTAGCATAAGTGCAAGTGGTTCCCGAGCAGTCCGTGCGGGCCACAGCTTTCGGATAGCTTGTGACCGTAGGTTTGATGTCGGTTCGAGTAAATTTTCCGTAGCGAGGATACTTGTACGTGCTGGTGTATTTAGCTTGGCATTTACTGCCGCCGGATACGGGTGCCGCCGCGCTCGCATTGGCGGCGCTATTACAAAATCGGACGGGAGCGGGATAGGTGTCGAGGCCCGCGGAAGCGGTGGCGGCGACGCAAGTGGTTAGGTTGGCATCGCTACAATATTCCTTGGGCGATATGGTGTAGTAAAACGGGTTGCCGTTAATCGAACTTAAGACCTTGTACGTAGCGTCTGGATAACCGTATGTGGACCCCGGATCGACCCCTCGATACTCGAACGGATTAGGTGTATCAATACCGTTGCGTTTACAGACTGTACCGGCCGAGTTGCAGTATCGCCTCTCGGGAAAGTTGATTGTCAAGTTAATGGTCGATGAACTCGAGGAGAAGGCGTCAACCTTTACGCTGGTCCATGGGGATCCGTACGAGGTCTTGGATGAACCGTCCGAATTGAGCGCAGGTGCGTATCGAATTGCGGGGTTGTAGTACACGCCATTGAATTGTGCGGCATAGTAGGGTGGATCGCCCGCTGAGCAGTTGCTCGACCCGGTACTTCCCGTCTTGCACGCATTGCTGTCGTCAACGTAGTCCGGAAGGTAGTCCCAAGCCATACTCCCTGAGTCATCCAGGGTAAATAGGATGTTGGGTAACACATTCAATGTGGATGAACTGGCTAAGGGCGCCGTGGCTATGTCCGTCACCGCGGCGTACGTACCGGATGCCAAGGACACTGCTAACGCGCCCAGAATCGATCCGAGGATCTTTCGATGCGTGAAGAGTCGAGGGTTTTGCATGGGCCGCTCCTGGTACGTCAATTGAAGAATGTGGGATTTCATTTATTGCACCTGCACGTTGGTTTGCACGATGCTTAGGGTTTCTCGGGGTCCTTGCACTCTGACGCTGATGCGGTAGAAGTACCAGGGTAGTCCGGTCGCAGGGGGAGCCCCCGATCGCATGCTCGACCCTTGCGCCGCGGCTGATCTTTCGTTGCTTTGCGCGCAGTTTTCATCGGGAATGGCATCCGGCGTGGCGCAGAGTCGGTGAACGACGAAGGAGACCGTGTTCCCGGCGGCGTCGGTGCTGCTCCCCGAGGCATCGGGGACACTGACGGCATCGGCCCAGATAGTGGGGTCTGTCCAGTCCGCATGAAGGGCATTGGAAGAGTAGTAGCCGTTCGCCGTGCTGCTGTTGTTGAG
>JANNFC010000194.1:0-3276 GCA_031379405.1 Betaproteobacteria bacterium
AATATTTTCCCGGCCGGCGTCGATCCTCGGAAGCAACCTGGAGTGATCGATCTGCGTGCATTGAAAAAGAAAACGCGGAACGCAAACCAGACGCGCGCATAACGGAAGTCTGGCGAGCCCGCATTTCTCGTCAGGACGCGAGATGAGATCAGTCGAGATTCCGGTGCACGTCCAAATCTCCCCCTGCTTACAGGCTGCGCGCCATTTCTATCCCATCGCAAACTTAGCAACGGCCTTCTCGTCCCACTCAATGCCGTGACCAGGTTTGTCAGGCACGATGAGGTGACCGTCCTTGAGTTGGAAAGGTTCCGTCAAAATCGGGTCCGCCCAATCCTGCCACTCGAGCCAATGCGCGGTGTCGGTGACGCGCATGAGATGCGCGGAGATCTCAGGATACAAATGCGTGGACATCGGAATCCCCGCGGCGCCGGCGATCGCTGCGGCTCGTAGCCAACCGGTGGTACCGCCGATCCGCATGAGGTCGGGCATGACGTAGTCGCCCGCGCCTGCGAGCACTGCTTGGTAGAGCATTCGAGGGCCGTAGAAATTCTCCCCGAGTTGAACCGGAGTCTTCAGCTCACGCGCAAGTTGAGCGTAGCCAGGAATATTGTCGTAGGTTGTAGGTTCTTCAAACCAATAAAGCCCCTGGTCATCGAGCGCATGGCATCGCACCAGCGCGTCACCCAGTGACAAGCCTTGGTTGAAATCGCACATGAGCTTCACGGTGGGACCCGCGGCCTCACGCACCGTGGCGATGGCCGCGATATCGTCAGCCAGCCTGTCGCGCCCCAGCCTGAGCTTGAGTCCGGTGAAGCCTCCTTCGGCCACGAGCGCCGCCGCTTCAGCGGCCAATTCACTCACCGGCGTTAACCAAAGCCCGTTGCTGTTATAGGCGGGAACCGGCCCAACCGTTCCTCCGAGGCATACGGCAAGGGGCATGTCCGCGGCCCGGGCCAAAGCATCCCACATCGCCATATCCAACCCTGATATGGCTATGAGGGATACACCTTCGCGACCGACTAGATGCAGCGAGCCGATCCCTCGGCGATAACTGTCGAGCGGCGCCACGGGTTGGCCCTTCGCCGCTTCGGCCAGATCCTCAATAGCGGCAATGATGTAACGCATCGATTGCTTGAGATAGGGCTCCAGGTAGCTATGCCCGACAACGCCTTCGTTGGTGTAGACATCGATCAGAATAATGGGCCAGTCCTTGAACAGACCGACCTTCGAAACCACCGGCCGTTTCAGAGGCACCAGGACAGGCCGTGCCCGAACACTTTTCAAAGTGAGTTGGACTTGCGTCATTGTGGACGCTTTCGAAAAATGATTAACATGAGATCCTAAGCGATTGCTTTGTTAGTGGCGGAATTCTTGTTCGCCCTCGATCGTTGACCGTAAGGACGATACCAATCTCATATTACTGAGTAACATGGACATTGGCCAACATCTGCCTCCAGAAATAAATCTCCGTCATGCATTCTAGCCACGATCAGATCGGAAATGAGAACACTATTCTGTTCTCACCCCTTACCATCTCCGGTGCCACGCTCAAGAATCGCATCGTTGTCTCGCCCATGTGTACCTATTCGTGCGCGGGGGATGGGCTGGCGACAGACTGGCATCTGGTGCATCTGGGCAAATTTGCCCTGGGTGGCGCGGCCGTCGTCTGCGTCGAAGCCACCGCCGTCGAAGCTCGGGGACGAATCACTTACGGTGACCTGGGTATTTGGTCAAAGGCGCACGCAACGGCGCTGAAACCTGTCGCCACTTTTATCAAGGCGAACGGCGCGTTGCCTGCCATTCAAATCGCTCACGCTGGACGCAAGGCCAGCATGCAACGACCCTGGGAGAGCAACGGCCCAATTTACTCCACGGGTCATCAAGCGGGAGAACCGCAATGGCCGACCGTAGCCGCATCGGCAGTCCCGGTGCGCGACGGTTGGCCGATACCGAACCAGTTATCCGTAAGCGAAATCCGGTCGATCCAACAATTCTTCGTCACCGCCGCGTACTACGCGCTCGAAGCAGGTTTCGAAATTCTGGAGATTCATTGCGCGCATGGCTATCTGGCACACTCGTTCTTATCGCCGTTGTCCAATCGGCGCACGGATGGGTATGGGGGCAGTCTCCCCGGCCGCATGCGTTTCACTCTGGAGACGGCGGAGCAAGTGAGAAAAGTATGGCCTGCGTCCAAGCCCCTGTTCGTTCGAATCTCCTGCGTCGATGTAGATGGCTCGACCGAAGGTTGGCAACTGACGGATTCCACGGCGCTGGCGATAGAACTGAAAGCGCGTGGCGTGAACGTCATCGATTGCTCCTCAGGCGGCATCGCGGGCCTGGCAACCGCGGCCATCGGCGCTCAACCGCTGGGTTTTCGCATCCCCTATGCGGACCACATCCGCCGCGCCAGCGGCTTGGCGACGATGACCGTGGGATTGATTTTGCGCCCCGAGCAAGCGGAGGCAGCACTGCGATCTGGTAGCGCCGATCTCATCGGCATTGGACGCGAGGCACTTTACGATCCGTTCTGGGCGTTGCATGCCGCCCATCAACTGGGCGCCGACCCCGCGTTTGGCGAATGGCCCGAACCTTATGGCTGGTGGCTGGTGCGGCGCAAGGCTTTGCTCAAGCAGATCGGCGAGGTTTGACGGACAGCGTTGCGGGATGGGAAGCGGAACGCTCGCAACTCAATTTAGCCCACACATGGTTCCGGATCTTGGATTGTTCATTCTTGCGTGAGCGCTCGTGCGGTTCGCGAATCTCTCGGGGATGACATTGCACAATATCCACCACTGCCCCTCACCTTGGCGGAGAACGGCCACTTTCAGACGATCAGTAGTGGCCTCTAATCTTGCGCCGATCATCTCTGGACCTGTCGAATCAGCCCTAGAACTAGCAATTCCCGTGTCGGAATATAATTGGTATGACAGGCTAGATCTCGATCCGCGTTCGCGCCCTATGGCGAGGGCCGCATACCTTCAAGGGTTTCGATGCAGATGCAATCCGTCTCGGAATGGCTGAAGTCGATAGGTCTCGAGCAGTACGGTCCAATGTTTGCCGAAAATGATGTCGATTTGGATCTTCTGGCGGATCTCAACGATCAATCTCTTAAAGACATTGGGGTCGCGAGTGTCGGGCACCGTGTCAAGCTCATAAGGGCTATCGCCGAACTCCAGAGGAGTCCCTCGAGAGCAGACCCGTTAGATTCATCCGATAACGCACCTGCTCTAGGTCTAAAGCCGGAGGTAGAGGGCGAGCGCCGTCAACTGACCGTCC